>NZ_CEXQWX010000004.1:53747-120754 GCF_982718395.1 Carboxylicivirga sp. | reverse complement strand
TGCGTTTAGATTTGGTTTTGGCAGGTAACAAATCTGTACAACATGCTTATCTGCTGGAAGTAAAACAAGAACCAATCTGGGGTGGTTCCCTAACTAATCTTATTGATTCCTTAGGATATGGCGAGTACCATTTTAAGCTTGTTGATATGGAAAGTAATGCGACAATTTATTCTCGTGGCTTTTGTACATTATTTGAAGAATGGCGCACTACTGAAGAGGCTAAAGTACTTAATAAAGCGTTTTACCAAACCGTCACTTTTCCGTACCCTAAAAATGAGGTAGTGTTTAAGCTGGATGAACGAAAAAAAGATGGTACTTATAAGAATTTATTAACCATGGCTATAGATCCGACGGATCAGAATATACGCAAAACTGCTGTACCTGAATATGAAGTTGTAAAAGTTATAGACAATGGAGAGCCGGCAGATAATGTGGATTTTACATTTATTGCTGAAGGTTACACGCTTGATGAGATGGATAAATTCAAAACGGATGTTAAAAGCATGGCTGATTATATTTTGTCATACGAACCCTATAAACAACACGCTGATAAAATTAACTTTTGGGCCGTTTGTTCACCTTCGGAAAATTCAGGCACCAGTAACCCAAGAAAGGATGAATGGCTAAGTACGGCAATTAATTCATCGTTCAATACTTTTTATATTGAGCGTTATCTTGAGGCAACTGATGTTATCTCTATTCGTGATATTGCAGCTTGTGCTCCATATGACCACATTTGTGTTTTGGTTAATTCAAAGAAGTACGGAGGTGGCGGTATTTACAATCATTTTTCAATTGGAACATCTGACCATCCAATGGCAAAAGAGGTGATGTTACATGAAATCGGACATGGTTTTGGCGGCCTGGCGGACGAATACTGTACTTCTGATGTAGCTTATCAAAATTTCTTCGACTTAAATGTTGAACCCTGGCAACCAAATATAACTACATTGGTTAACTTTGATAGTAAGTGGAGACACCTGATGGAAGAAGAGACGCCGATTCCTACACCTGTTGATAAGAAATATGAGATGGAATTAGGAGTTTTTGAAGGAGGTGGTTATGTTGAGAAAGGAGTTTATCGTCCGGCGGTTAATTGCAGGATGAAAACAAATGAGGCCAAGGGTTTTTGTCCGGCTTGTCAGGAAGCCATTGGTAAAATGATTGAGTTTGTCAGCAAATAATTAAGGTATATGGAATATAAAGCTTCAGAAAGACGATATGAATCGATGCTGTATCAGCGTTGTGGAAGGAGTGGATTGAAATTATCAGCCCTTTCATTGGGATTATGGCATAACTTTGGTTCGGAGGATGTTTTTAGTAATGCCCGAAGCATATTACTACATGCTTTCGATAAAGGGATCACCCACTTTGATTTGGCAAATAATTATGGTCCTGTACCTGGATCAGCCGAAGAAACCTTTGGCAAAGTATTGAAAGACGATCTGAAATCGTATAGGGATGAATTGGTTATTTCGACTAAAGCCGGTTATTTTATGTGGGAAGGACCATATGGCGAATGGGGCTCTAAAAAGTACTTGGTAGCAAGCTTGAATCAAAGTTTGAAAAGGATGGGACTTGACTATGTGGATATTTTCTATCACCATAGACCTGATCCTGATACACCGATGGAAGAAACAATGGCAGCGTTGGATCTGATTGTTCGTCAGGGCAAAGCTTTGTATGTTGGATTGTCTAATTACAGTGCTGAGCAAACTCAAAAAGCTGAATCTATCTTGCGTGAATTGGGAACACCATGCCTGATTCACCAGCCGCGTTATAACATGTTTGACCGTTGGGTAGAGGATGGATTACTTTCAGTATTGGATAAAAGGGGCATTGGATGTATTCCGTTTTCACCATTGGCTCAGGGATTATTAACTGATCGTTACTTGAAAGATATTCCGGCAGATTCACGAATGGCCAAAGCCCATTTCCTGAAGGAATCGGCTTTGACTGATACCAAGCGTAATGCAATTATTGCTTTAAATGAAATGGCTCAATCACGTGATCAGTCATTGGCGCAAATGGCTATTGCCTGGCTTCTGGATCATAACACTGTGACTTCGGTGTTGGTGGGTGCTTCATCGGTGCAACAGTTAAACAACAACCTAAAAGCCTTGGATAACTTATCTTTTACTTCAGAAGAACTCAATCGAATAGATGAGGTTTGTTTGCCTGTTTTAAAAGATTGATTGGTACAGATAGATGATCTTTTCCAAAGTTTGAAAACTTTGGAAAAGTTGAAATCACACAGAAGGACAAGATTTATATACGTGAGAAAAAATATTTACACACGTAAGGAAAAAAATTGCATACGTGTGTAAAATTATTTCCATACGTGTCGAAGAAAATTTATATACGTAAGAAAATAAACATGCCTGCATAAGGATAATTTTTGCACCAAGAGAATCGTCTACGTTAACGCGGAGCAAGCTTTGATTCTTATGTCTTGCGTCTTGAATCTTCATTAACACTGCCCTTTGTCTAAAACACTATTTTAAATTGAGGTCAATTCATTTCTTCAACATTTCACTACATCATTCTGACAACTCAATACTTTTCGTTTTTCTTAGGGGAATACATGTTTTATTATTGTATTGTCAAAAAGTATATGAACAACTAAATATAAACCTATGAGAACGAATTATACACACGGCATTAAGAAATACATGGTCCTCTTTAGCACACTGCTTATGACTATGTCTTTCTCACAGTTTGCTTTAGCTGATGAAATCACAAAAAGTATCAGGCAAAGTGAACGGGAAATAAAAAAAGTAAAAGCTCGAATTGTTAAGCAATACGCTGAGATTAAGGACGAGTATTATAAGGTAAGAGATGATTATAAGGTTACTATTGCCGACTTCAAAAAAGACAAGGAGATATCTGTCAATACATCTGATTTTCCCTTTGATCTTAAATACAAAGGAGTCATTGAAATAACCGAAGATAATAAGATGATTACCGGAATCTCAGCCAATGGTTTTGTTGAAATTAACAAGACTTCATTCGGAAATAACCGTCGATTGTTTATTCATGCCGATGATAAAGGTACCATCACTTATGAATACTTTGTAGGAAAAACTGAAACGGCTTTCAATCCTGAAGGGAAAAAGTGGTTAGGCGAAATCTTGCCGGATATTGTGAAACGAAGTGATTTAGGAGTAGAGTCGCGTGTGCGTCATTTATATGAGAGTAAGGGCCTTTCTGGTGTATTGGAAGCCATGGAAGATTTACCTTCAGGAAGAACGTCTTATACTTATTCCAATGTTTTTGAGATCAGAACTTTCTCCTATAGCTCAGGACGTTCTGCCTCTAAAAATACTTTTCTTAAAACCTTAGTGTTTGATAACCGCTTAAAGGATAGAGATATAATTCCGGTATTGGAAGAGATAGAAGAAATAAGCTCCAACAGTACAAAAGGTTCATTGGTAAGGTTTATTCTTGAGAATTATGACTTGAATACCGCGCAATTGGCAGCTGTACTTGAAGCTACCTCCACACATAGTTATAATACAGAGAGAGGCTCAACCTTACGTATTTTTAATAAATACTATACCGACGATTTCGAGATCCGCAAGGCATATTTTGATATCATTGAAGATATGGAAATCAATTCGGAAAAAGGAAATGTGATTAAGCACCTGGTGAAAACAGCAAAACTTTCCAATAATAGCTGGATTAGTATGCTGCAGGCTATTGATGAGTTTTCGTCGGAACGGGAAAAAGGAGCCGTTTTACTATACTTGATTAACTATATGCCAAAAGATGAAGAGGTAATGGATGAGTTCAGAGATGTATTGGATAACATGTCGGATAGCTATTACATTTTGAAAGGGGAAATTACCACTGCTTTGTTGGATGCTGCATTGGAATCAGGATCAAGAAAAGGTGACAAGGCTTCGCTAATCAATTATCTTAAAACAGCCCGAGGTATCTCATCCAACAGTCAGCGCGGACTGATTTTAAGAAAAGCCAATCGTCTGTTTATAAATGATGAGGAAGTGGTTGATGCTTATTTTGAAACATTGAACGGACTGGATAGCGAAATGGAAATGTACAATGTGATGCTTGACCTGCTTAATAAAAACAAACTGGAAGAAGCAGCCATGTATCGATTATTGCGTACATTGGACCGATTGGTTGGCGATTTTCAGCATGGAGCAGGTGCTGTTATGCGCGAGGTGATAGCTCAGTTTCCATTGTCGGAAAATAATTATAACCAGTTTTTCCGTCTGATTAACCGGATGGATCAAAACAGTACCATCGAAGAGTTATTGCGCTACGTAATTGACAGTCCATCCATGAGTGATAACCTGTCAGCCAAGGTGATAGAAGCAACCCAGCAGATTGATGTAGATGTTGAGCGTGCAGCAGTATTGGTTCGCCTGAGTAAGCATATCAATCAAAATAACTCATCAACGACTTATATCTTTAAATCGTTGGCGAAAGACCTGGAGTCTGAATACGAAAAGAACAGGGTTCTTAGAACCCTGGACTAAATAATACTTGAAGATGAAATAGTTATAAGACTATTTCATCTTTTTTACAAACAGGTGACTGTTTGAATTTTAAATTATTGGTATAACTTAGTGTTACCATGACGACCAACACCCAATTATATTCATCTAAAAAACTGTTAACACAGATTTTGGTCAGCACGCTATATGGTGTGTTGGCTTTCCTGTATTTGTATTATAGCGAAAACGGAGCTTTGCCTGTTTTAGCATCGCATGTCGATTCGTTATCATTTTTCACACTGAGCTCCTGGTTAATATTTGGGATCTTAACGCTGGTGGCGAGAGCTCTCAATGTGTATTATCCATGGATTAAAGGTATGCCGTCACGGTTTCTAATTCAGTTTGTGATTAATACCATTGTAGCTGCTGTTTTCTTGTGGCTTTGTGTGAAGCTTTTAATTGCTATTAAATATGAAAACATTTCGTTTGCCATGTTTATGGACGAGAAAGGAGATGCCACCATTAAGTTCTTCATCATTTTTCTTTTAACCAATATGGTATTCATCATGGTTAACCTGTACCAGTACTCGTTTACGAGTTTTATACAGGCCAATATTGAAAGTGAAAAGATGGTACGTGAACGCCTTAAACTGCAATATGAAATTCTCAAAAGTCAGTTAAGTCCTCACTACCTGTTTAATACCTTAAATACAATTGCTTCGTTGATACACCGTGATGCCTCAACAACAGAAGGATTTATTCGCCGCTTTGCACAAACATTTACCTATATATTAAACAGTCACCAAAAAGAATTGGTATCTGTTAGCAAAGAAGTTGATTTTATCAGGGCCTATTACTTCCTATTGCAAATACGATTTGAAAAGGCAATGGAGCTGGATATTCAACTTGACAAAGTAAGTGCTGGAAGCTATATTCCACCAATGACGTTGCAATTATTGGTAGAAAATGCGGTGAAGCATAATCATTTTTCAGAGGATAAACCATTAAAGATATGTATCCGGTCAAATTCACAACACGATATTGAGGTGCTTAATAACTTTGAACGTAAGCCTGGTTTTATTGAGGTGGATAACCAATTGGTGAAAAAGCCTGAAAGGCATGTATCGCATAAAATAGGTCTTGAAAATATTAAAAAACGCTATGCTTATTTTACGCGTAAGGAGGTTGAAATAACGAAAGATGAATCGTTCTCAGTTGTTCTGCCGTTGCTTTTAAATAAAAAGGTCATTAATTATTAATGAATAATAAACAGTGCGATGCTTTTGAGTATTGACTGGTTTTGAGGAGATGAAGACACTAATAGAGAGTAAACAACAAAAGTGGCTAAAGTTTTTGCTACCATTCCCAATTGGAGTGGTAGTTTATATTTTGATATTATTGGTATTTGATACCCTTAATCAGTTCAGTTCCAATTTCTTTAGTCAGGAGGTAGCGGTGACCGTGTTCCTGACTTTTGTTTTGTTAGGTATACTCCGGCTTGTGCTAAGTTTTATTGACAAGCGGTATCCCTTGTTGGCAAAGGTTGCTGATAATGATGAAGATAAGATTGCAGATAAAGGTGTTAATCATTCGTTCCGTATTGTTTTAATTCCGCTGATAAGCTTACTGATATCCATTGTTGTTATCAGTATCCTGGTAAGTGTTTATTTTTCCTTTGTGTTGATAATTACTGACTTCAATACCGAGCTGATCGTGTTCAATGGAGTTTACGGTGTGGTGGCCATCTTATATGGAATTATTCATGTCAGCACTTCGTTTATGGCTGTTCATAAGCAGATACATTACAAACAGGAAAAAGAATTAAGAAAGGGGATGGAGTCGGATCTTGAGAAATTTAAGATGCAGATTAATCCCCAACTGCTTTATGATGGTTTGGAAAACCTGATTTCAATTGTGCACACTCAACCACGAATGGCCGAACAGTTTATTAACCATCTGTCAAAAATCTATCGTTATAATCTGGATAACCGACATGTTGAGTTAGTAGAACTGGATAAGGAGCTGGAATTAACATCGTCATTACTGCATTTACTGAATATCAAGCATAAGCAAACTATCCGATTTAATCACCAACTGCCCAAAGAGTGGTTAAGCAGACAGATTATTCCCTGTACTATTTCATCGCTGGTTCAGGAATTGGTTAACAGATCTATCGTCAATGAGTTCCAACCATTACAGATAGAGCTCAAACAAAAGAAAGAGGGACTGTTATTTATTTGCAACCATAATCCGAGGATCGGACTTAATGGGGAAAATATCTGGAATTTATCCCTGATCAACAAAGCATATTCGTTTTTTAACGATAACAAACAACTGGAGATAACCCACCATAATCAACAAATACACATCAACATCCCTCTGTTTGAAATAGAGGAAGAATAATCTAAACCAAATATGAGAGTACTAATAATAGAAGATGAGAAACCTGCCGTTGAAAACCTAAAGCACCTTTTAAAACGCTACGATAGCTCCATTGAAGTGGTTGGAGAGCTGGACTCAATAGCATCAAGCGTTGAGTGGTTTTTAAATCCTGTAAATTCAGCTGACCTGGTATTTATGGATATTCACTTGTCGGATGGATTAAGTTTTGAGATTTTTAATAAAACACAATTGAATCTGCCGGTGATTTTCACAACGGCTTATAACGAATATGCCATCCAGGCATTTAAGGTGAATAGTATCGACTATTTGCTTAAACCACTGGTTTACGATGATTTGTTTCGCAGCATGGAGAAACTGGAAAGCATGCGTGAGAATCTGTCATCGGCCAGTCAGCGAATTAAACTGGAAGAGTTAAACGAGGCATTGCTCCATTACCGTAAAACTTATAAAGAGCGTTTTATGGTGAAGTTAGGAGAACGGATTAAATCGGTAACTTCTGATAAAATTGTATTGTTTTATGCCGAAGGCCGCAATGCCTTTATCTGGACATCAAAAGGCAATCGTTATATTATCGACTACAAACTGGAGGAGTTGGAAGAACTACTTAATCCGGCTACATTTTATCGCATCAGTCGCTCCTTTATTGTGAATATCAATCATATTCAGGATGTTCTGGTACACTCCAACAGCCGTTTGAAAATACAGTTTGAACAAGAGTTCGATCGCGAGGTGATCGTCAGTCGCGAGAAGGTATCACACTTTAAAAATTGGTTTAGCGGTTCGGGGATTTAATTGTTAGGGTATTATTACAGATAGAAAAACGGATCGCATCTTTACTACATATTGTAAATAAAGATGCGATCCGTTTTGCATATTGGGTTTCCCCCTTCCCGAAGAGTTGGGACGCGTGATGAAGGGGGGTAGTAATAGGATGATACAAATTGAAGTGTTTTCGAGGGATTGAATTTTATTTCTCTGATATCCAGTTATAATGTGTCGTGCCTTCGGCACTCGTTGTTTATTGTGTGTAAATCACAGGCCTTCGATCTTGATTGTTTTCAACATTCAAGCTCTTCAACCTGTGCTATTATGTACTTGCTTTACAGGCAATATATCAAGGTCATCTTAAGTCCAATTTAATTTGAAAGGTTTACGGATCGCATCTTTAGTCACAAATTACAGATAAAGATGCGATCCTTTTATAAGATTTTCCCTTGGCGAAGGAAGCACTGAAGGTGCGCTACATAACAGGATAGATCGAAGGCCTATCTTAATCAGAAAACAAACCAAAAGCTCTGAAAGAGCGATACATAAAAAATGAGGCCTTAAAATAAATTCCTACTACACAGGAAACTTCATATCTGACAATTTATCTGAATATTTCATAACTTGATTTGGTATTAACCAATTCCAATCTATATGCCCCAATCATTATCGCAGGTATACGTTCACCTGATTTTCTCAACTAAACATGCCGAAGCCTTAATAGATAATTCGATCGATTCTCGTTTATGTGCCTATATGGTTGGTACACTTGCAGAATTAAGATCATACACCGATGCAATTTATGCCAATCCAGATCATCTGCATATATTATGCACTTTGCCACGAATTTTAAGTATTGCCTCGATGGTATCAAAAGTTAAATCTGCATCATCAAAATGGATGAAAGAAAATGGTGTTCCAAATTTTTTCTGGCAGGATGGCTATGGGATTTTCTCGGTAAGTGCCAGTAAAGTTGAGGCAGTTAAGAAATACATTTTAAATCAGGCAATACATCATCAAAAAGTATCATACAAGGATGAGCTACGTGAGTTTTTCAAACAATACAATATCAAGTATGATGAAGCATATGTTTGGGATTAATGTACCCGCCTACATACTTGATTAAGATATTGTAATTCTGACAGACATTCAACCTGTGCTATCATGTGTAAATTATTCAGGCCAGGATTAATTCCAACTTAATTTGGAAATTTAGGGATCGCATCTTTATCACAAACTGTAAATAAAGATGCGATCCGTAATATATTGAGATACATACTACATATTATAATGCAACACACCTGTTGGACCTAATGGGAAGCCACTTAATAACCAAATGGCCAATAATATCATCCATGAGAACAGGAACACCATGGAGTATGGTAGCATGGTGGATACAATAGTACCGATACCCGCTTTTTCGTCATACTTCTGGAAATAAACGATGATAAGTGCAAAGAAACTCATCATAGGCGAGATAATGTTAGTGGCGCTATCACCAATACGATATACCACTTGTGTTAATTCGGGTGAATAACCTAACATCATAAACATCGGAACAAATATTGGTGCCAGCAAAGCCCATTTAGCCGATGCACTGCCCATTACCAGATTGATCATACCACAAAACAGGGCGAATAAAAGCATTAATGGTATCAAAGGCAAGTTTAGATCGTTGATGAAATTGGCTCCGTTAACGGCCAATACCAAACCCAGGTTACTCCAGTTAAAATAGGCTACAAATTGAGCCGCAAAAAATACCAGTACCAGGTATGGCCCAAGCGATTTAGCTGCTTCGCCCATGGCACCCATCACGTCTTTATCTGTTTTAAGGCTGCCGGTAATGCGTCCATATACAATACCACAGGTTCCGGCCCAAATAAACAATACGGCTACCACGCCTTTTAATAATGGAGATGTTAATAGCTGTCCGTCGGCACCTCGTAAAAAGCCTTCTGATGGAATCAATCCCCAGGCAATAATGGACAAAAATGCGAGAGAGGTGAAACCTACCCAGCGTAAACCTTTCCTTTCCTTAGCCGATAATTCATCCAAACGTGTTTCTTCTTCTGACACTTCGCCTTCGTATTCACCAAAACGTGGAGCAATAATTTTCTCAGTCACCCAGGTTCCGACCAGAGCCACCATAAAGGTTGATACTACCATAAAATACCAGTTGCTAACAGGGTTGACAGTGTAACTTGGATCGACAATGCGAGCCGCTTCTTCAGTTAATCCGGCTAACAACGGATCGATGGTACCAATAATAAGGTTGGCACTAAAACCACCCGAAACACCTGCGAAAGCAGCTGCCATTCCTACAATTGGATGACGCTTGGCTACCAGGAAAATAACACCACCAAGGGGCACCAGTAATACATAACCCACACTGGAAGCGATATTGGAGATTACACCGGCCAAAATAATCACGAAGGTGAGCAATCCTTTGGGAGCTGCCAGAACCAGTTTACGGATGAGGGCACCGATTAAATCCGATTTCTCGGCCAGGCCAATACCCAGCATAGCCACCACAACAATACCCATTGGAGCAAAGCCGGTAAAGTTCTTCACCATCTCGGTGAGTATACGTCTTAGTCCGTTAACCGAGATAAGATTAATAACCTCAATGGATTCACCTGTTGCTGGGTGTGCAGCATTGGCACCTAACCAGGCAAACAAGCCGGAAAAGAGTAAAACAATAACGGCGAATATCCCAAACAATAAAGCCGGGTGTGGCAGGATATTTCCAACTCGTTCAACCCCATTCAGAAATATGTCAATAAATGATTTCTTCTTCTTTTTAACGGCCGTGCCCATAACATAAATGTTTTAAGTGGGCGAAAATATAAAAAAAAGACTGCACACACTTTTGATCGAAAGTGCTATACAACATGCGTGGATGGCCTATAGATACTTTTATCTGGTCTACAATAACACTAGCCTAACACTTGGTGATTGTGACTTTAAAGTAGTGATGCGGTTTACCAATGCATTTGTACTATTGACTGGTCCACGGAAAGAGCAGCTAAATACAGTTTTAACAGCAGAGTAATCTGATCTCACAGAATTTTCCGTGGGGAGCCACAGGATTTTCCGTGTGAGGCTACAGATTTTTCTGTGTGAGGCCACAGATTTTTCTGCGTATACCTGCAGAATATTCTGCATTATGCTGCAGGTGTCTTCTGCATATGCCTGCGGACTTTTCTGCCTTAGGCTGCAGAAATTTCTACAAAGAACCAGCTAGTATTAGTTGTACAAGAAAGGCTAATTGAATGTACTTGTTATTAATTGTGAGATATAGGTTGCAAATGCGCGCTCGCTGCGTATGTTTCTATTCTAAAATTTTAGAGTTCGAATTCTGATTTTTTATAGTTACCACTCTAATCTTTCAGAATTACCACTCTGACTTTTTAGAATTAGTACTCTGATTTTTCAGAATGGGGCCTCTGAGTTTTCAGACAAAGTACCGGCTTCTTACTGTCTAATCTAGGGTAAGTGATCCGTTAAAAGTCAATTATCCCTTTATTTGTTTTCTTGATCAACAAATGCTATTTCTTGATCAAGAAGCGCAGATGTTTTCATTCGAAAAATATATTTTAGTATTTGTTAATCGGAAATATGCTGTTTTGCCTGTTGAAATGAGAATGAGGTAAAAGTAAAAAGGCACGGATTACAAATCCGCGCCAGCGGGGGGATAGACAAATTGGAAATCCTAGCCAGCGAATGGTTACCAAACATTTAGAGCGATTACAAAATAGAATAAAATGAGAAAACTATTATTACTGGGTACACTGATACTACTTCTGACATCTTGTGAGAAAGATGTTCATTACTCGGTTAGTGGAAAAGTAACAGATTTTAATGGGCAACCATTAGATAGTGTTACAATAAGATTAAGAAACAAGGCCTTTGAAAATATCTATGAAACCTTATCAGATAAGGATGGAAACTATTCTTTGAAAGTTAAAGAAGGAGATTATTATTGTTTATACGCAATTAAATTGCCTGAATATCGTGTAAATAGACTTGAGTATTGGACATGGAATGTTCCTGTTCATAAAGATATCACTATAAATCCTCAATATGACCGTATGGAAATATATGGGATTAATGTTTTTGAACCTCAAGTTACTCCACAAGAAACTTATATGGTTTATTTCAGACCAATGAGTTTATCAAAAACACTGCAATTTGCATCTGAACAAGAGGTAAATAAGAAAGAGTTTGAAACGGCAAACCAAACAGAGAGCTTATTAGACAGTTCAAAAAAATTGATTAACATTTCTCCTGAAAGTATTTCACCAGAAGAATTAGTGATTGAAGTAAATGGTGTGAAATCGGAGATTGTAGGAATAAACAAAATAACAGAATATGCACGGGGCTTTAATATGTACGGATACACTGTACAGATACTAAAACCTGAAAAATCAAAAAATACTGATTCAGAATATGATTTTATATCAGTCACTCTTAATTCAAAAGAGACAAATGAAACTGGAAAAGGTGAAGCTTTTGTAAGGAGAATAAAATAAAAAGGTTTGGTGAAAATGTAAGAAACGTAGCCCAGCGGTGCTAGGTTTTTAAGGGCAAAGAAAAAGAAGGAATTTCTTATGGAAGTCAGGAGAGTTTTATTGTTATTTGCGGCTGTTTTAATTCTTTAGTATGAATTTGCTTTCGCTTACATTAATTGGAGTTGGTTTATCAATCGACAGTCTGGCTGCAAGTATAACTACAGGTGCCTGTGCAAAAAACATCAGAATAAGGCATGTATTAAAAGTTGCTGCATTTATGGCACTCTTTCAAGGTACAATGCCCTTTATTGGTTGGCTTATTGGCAGTAGTTTCAAAAGTATAATTGAAAATTATGACCATTGGGTTGCATTTGTTTTATTGTTAGGTATTGGTGGAAAACTGGTTTACGATGGGATAAAAAATGATGGTGAAATAGAAACCAACTCTAATCCTACCAAAAACTTATTGTTAGTAGGAATGGCAATCGCAACAAGTATTGATGCACTGATACTTGGCATTGGGTTCGGATTAATTGAGATTAATATCTGG
The DNA here is from genome assembly GCF_982718395.1 of Carboxylicivirga sp. Lineage (NCBI taxonomy): Bacteria > Pseudomonadati > Bacteroidota > Bacteroidia > Marinilabiliales > Marinilabiliaceae > Carboxylicivirga > Carboxylicivirga sp. The sequence continues at coordinate 108,065 of NZ_CEXQWX010000004.1, read as the reverse complement.
CTTGCCATGTTAATCATAGGTTCTACAACTTTTTTATTTTCAAGCATTGGGGTTTTTGTCGGAGAAAAACTGGGAAATAGAATTAATAAGGGAATTGAAATCTTCGGTGGCTTGGTATTAATAGGTATAGGTGTAAAAATATTAGTGGAACACATTCTTCTTTAAAGGCATAGATACATGTCCTTAAATTTATTGGACAAAATAGTTAGTTAGTCATCCTGCTTTCCTAGCAGTTATACAGGTATTACAATAAAGCAAAACCACGCGAAAAACCACATGGTTCTTTTATATTCATACATTACAAAAATTCGATAATTGTAGATGCAAATAAGTGCCCGTTTGGTTCGAACACACAGCACCGTGCAAACCAGTCTAATATCTTAAGTCTATTGTCTAATAATCTACTTAATTACCTCAATCATTAAACTAGCTGTTGCTGGTTTTTGTTTGCCAATGATCTGGCGAACAATCAGATTTTTGGTGAGGTTGCGGCTTAGCGTTTTCAGGTCGATGCTGGCTTTGAGCGTTTCCTGCTTATTGGTAATGTTAAGCTCCGGGCATTTCACTTGCCCTTTCAGATCGCTTTTAAATTTATCAGTGCTTAGGAAACCACCACTGTAATTAAAGCGCACAGGTATACCTTGCACGATCTCTGAACCACTCTTAACCAAAAGCATCGAGTGACCTTCGTTAAGCTTAGTATTGGCTTTGGCTTCAATCTTTTCAGGCTGAAAACTAAGTTTAAGCGATGCAATAATATCAGCAATAGCATCTTTACTTACTTCGTATAAATCAATGGATCCTTCAGGAGTATCTATGCTGGTTTGCTCGTTTAAGTAACCACTGATGGCATCGATGGCTGCAGCGTATTGTTCCAGTGCTAAAAGCAGGTCATTGAGTTGCTGTGCTTTTTGGGCTTGTTGGTATTTTGACAGGGACAATTTTAAGGCCTCTTCCTTACGTTGCGCTTTTATCGCGTAAAACTCACTTTTCGACAATCGGTAAAACGTATAATAATAATTCAGATCTTCCCAGTCGTCCACATACTCATAACCCTCTAAAAACTCATTGGACGTGGCCCTTAGTCGGCTTTGCATATATTCATACACACCACTGTTATCTTCCATTCGATAGAGGCTTTGCTCGCTTTTAATCTGGGTATTAATTTGTTTCGATAAATCAGCCAGTGCCTTTTCTTTTGACCTTTCTTTGTAATAAACTACACCACCTTGCTTGGGAGTAGTGCCGATACCATAGAAATAACTATTGGAAACAGGTCGGTTTTTAAGCCATTCCGGTTTGGTGAGTTCCAGCAATTCAGCTTCTTTCTTTTTAGAGTTGCAACTCACTAAAAATGAAATGCACAGGCATATTGTGATCAATTTATGCATGTCAGGTATTAATTTTCTGGTTGGTACTCGATAACATTATTCGATACATGCTGAGCACAGGCACTAAGCAATTCATTCTCTAATGAGGCTATCGATTGTAATTCTTTTTTATTGGCAAATAAAGCCTGCAAGCGTTTGTTCGATTCGTTTGAATCATAAATCTGATCTTCCGAAGATTCTTTATCGATGTATTTCCAGGTGCCTGCTACAAGGTGTTCGTAATCTCCTTCAAAACTGGCGTAATGAACTTTGTCCTTTTTCTCGCCATAATAAGTATCTGCAAAAGCCTTTTGGTCGATATCAACCCGATCGAGTCCGTAGCTCAACGAAATAACCACACTGTTCTCCTGGGTATACTCATAGTAGCGAACCTTCGTATATTTCGTTTTAATTTCTTTAAGCTTGGTTTCAGGATTTTCAACTTCAACCAATTGTTTCAGGTATCCGCGCTTTTCCTGCTTATTCAGGTGACCTTGTTTTTTCACATATTTATCAATCCTGGCCGAGAAAATACTTTTAGCTTCAAAATGTACACCTTGCTGCTTGGCAAATTTCAGCGCCAGGCTCTGATCTTTAGTACGCGACCAGTCAGGAACCGAAGTAATTGCTTCGTCACTGATCACCTGGTAAAATGGCGATTTAATTTGTGACAGTTCACCTATGATCTTTTCTTTCATCGATACAGTATAGCTTCGGGCACTGCGGTACTTATAATCGAATGGCAAGATGGCTATGGTTACCTGCGCATTATTTAAGCAAGTTGCCTGTAGATCAATGCTGTTTTTATAACCTTTAGTGGCTTTATTGATAGTACTGAAATCAGCATAGGCACTCCTGAACATCTGGGTTTCCATCAACTGATTACCATGACGATATACAGGTTCATATTTAGCAATAATCCATTGAGTTTGCGCATCTTTAAAATTCTTGTCTATTTTGATGATCTCGGCAAATTGCGTTTCTGCATTTTTAAACTCTTCCAGCGACAAAGCTTTGGTTGCTTGCTGATATAGAATATCGAGGTATTTATCCTTCACCTCCAGGTAGTATTCCTTTTGCTCTTCCGACATAATCAGCTTAACACCTAAAGCTGACAATTGCTTGAAATAACTCTCGGCTTCGAGGTATGAGTACACAGCATCTTTCGCTGTCCCATTATTATATAGGGCCTGAAATGCTTCAACTTTATCTTCCAAAACTAATTGACCGGTACGTTGCAAGCCAAGTTTTGCATCGATATTGTTTTTGTTGGCTTTCAGTGATTTAAAGTATAGAGCAGCGGCATCTGTATACAGTCCTGCCTCGTCAAATTTCTGAGCTTTATTATAATTGCGCTTACTGGCACAGGCAGACAATAAGAATAGGCCAATAAGAATTGGTAGTAGTTGTTTCATAGATGATCTGAGTTATTCAATTTTGAGCTATTGAACGTGAATAAACAAAAAGTGTTCCGATTTATTGCAGATTAATTTAGATTTGTAATAATGACCACCTTTAAACAAACCTATGGGACTAATAAAAAGCATTTTTAAACGACAGGATCTGAAACAATTAATGAGTAACTGGGGCCTGTTAATTTTATTGTCATTTACCATTTTTGGCTTACCCATTGTTACAACTTTCATTCGATTCAGGCTATTTGAGATATTTATAACGCTTATTGTTATTGTTTCGACCTATGCCACCAGTGAAGATAACAAGCCAAAAGTTTTGATCCAGGTGTTGATTGCCATCGTAGCTATCTGGATTACTGGTGTAGCCAATCTGGAAGGCATCCATTATCTGTCAACTTTATGGCTGGTAGTTTTCTTCTTAATGCGCGTTTTTAGGTTTGTCAGACAGTTATCCAGAAAAGAGGATGTTACAAGTATGGTGTTTATTGAGGCCATCAATGGTTACTTACTGATCGGTGTCGGTTTTGGTATTTTGGTGAATATGATGTCGTCAGAGTTTGCCGGTGCATTTAGTTTCTCAACCGATACATCCGTCAGTCATGTGTACGATTCGTTTTATTACACTTTTGTATCTATGACAACTTTGGGCTATGGTGATCTTTTGCCTGTTACGCCTACAGCAAAATCACTGGCGTTATTGATCACTTTATGCGGACAGTTCTACCTCGTGATTATTATGGCTCTATTGGTTGGGCGCTTACTAAGCGGTAACACTAGGCATTAGCGTAGCATTGTAATACTTTTCTCATCTGTGGTCAGATATTCTTTCATTAAGTTGGCCGTCAGGCACGAGTGAACAGGCAGGATAGCAACCATGTCACCAATATTTACCTGGTCAAAATTATGTTGAGACATGGTAATAATACCGTGCTCCTGCGATAACTTACTTATATAGCCCAGGTGTTTATTACTATCCCACTTATTTTCAGTAAGCGCAACAACTTTACCAAAATTGGTTTGACCATTAACAGTAAGCGAATCTTTTGAAAAATGAACACCACCGCCATGAATCACAACTTCCAGTCGATCCTTGTGCTTAGCCACCACCGGACAAGCCATAGCAACAGCAATATCATTTTCGGTACAGGAACCTAAATGTGCCTGGGTAGCATCATAGAAAACAAAATTTCCCGGTCTTATTTCATCGAATCCATCATAATTGCCAGAAATAGAGCAGGAGGGAGTGTCGCCATAAGATATTTGGATAAGCGGAAAATCACTGGACATAAATGTTTTGAGTGCTAAAAGTTGCTGACGTGAAGTTTCCATTATTTGCAATATCTCATCCTTAGACTTTGCGCTATAAGTATGGCCGGCATGACAAAGAAATCCGATAAAGATGAGGTTCTTGCAGTTCTTGAGCACTTTTAAAAGGGCTTGCAAACTTTCATAATCCTCAGCACTAACTCCAGTTCGCCCATAACCGGTATCGGTTTTGATATATGTACCAACCGGTGAGGTCAGGTGTTTTTCGAGATATGTGATTGTTTCGATCGATTCAACCACAATATTAAGATTGATTTTTTCAGCTAAAGTATTGATGGTTGACCATTCTAGAATATTTGCAGGAAACGCAATGGTGATGTCTTTCCAACCATTTTCGGCAAAATAAACAGCCATTTTAACCGAAGAAACTGTGATGCAATCCACTTCATATTCTTTGAACCAGTTTCCAACTTCCGCCGATTGGTGCGTTTTAAAATGTGGTCGGAAAATCACATTGGCACTTTTAGCTTTAGCAGCCATGCGTTCAATGTTGGCCATGCATTTAGCTTTGTCGAGTAATAAAGTAGGTTGTATAAGCATCTTTAAGTGTTTTGAACAAATATAGCTATTGAAACCTATGCTATGAAAACTTTCATGATATGGTATCAGCAGTTATAAAAATATGTAGGAAGGTATGATCCATAAAACAGAAAAACCGGCTCTATGAACCGGTTTTATAATATTCTTATGGATTGTATTACTTTCTGACAATTGTTTGTTCCCTGTCAGGACCAACCGAAACAATCTTAATTGGCACCTCTAATTGCTTCTCAAGGTAAGCAATGTAGTCTTTCAATTCTTGTGGAAATTGATCTTCTGATTTTAATCCTGTCAAATCATCTTTCCAACCTTTTAGCTCTTCATATATAGGTTCCACTTCGTCAGTTAATTCGAATGGGAACTCTTCAGTGATGCTTCCATCTGGTAATTTATAAGCAGTTGCCGCTTTAATGGTTTCAAAGTTGCTAAGTACATCACCCTTGGTCATTATTAATTGAGTAACACCGTTAATCATCACAGAGTATTTAAGAGCAACCAGGTCAATCCATCCACAACGACGAGGACGACCTGTTGTAGCGCCAAATTCGTGACCTGCTTTACGTAACTCTTCACCAGTTTCGTCGAACAGTTCAGTAGGGAACGGACCGCTGCCAACACGTGTACAGTAAGCTTTAAAAATTCCGTAAACCTCGCCTATTTTATTTGGAGCAACTCCCATACCAGTGCAAGCTCCGGCACAAATTGTGTTGGAAGATGTAACAAATGGATATGATCCAAAATCGATGTCAAGTAATGTTCCTTGTGCTCCTTCAGCTAAGATTGATTTACCATTTTTAAGGTATTTATTAATCTCATGCTCACTATCAATCAGGATGCAGTTTTTAATCGTTTCGATACCTTCTTTGAGTCCTTTTTCGAATTCTTCAATGTTGTATTCAAAATCATACATCTCAAGCATTTTAACATGCTTTTGTTTTAATGCTGCATATTTAGCATCAAAGTCATGAAGAATATCACCCACACGAAGACCGTTGCGACCGGTTTTATCCATGTAAGTCGGACCAATACCTTTAAGGGTTGAGCCAATTTTTGTTTTACCTTTCGATGCTTCTGAGGCAGCATCCAAAATACGGTGAGTAGGTAAAATTAAATGTGCTTTTTTGGAGATATAAAGGTTTTTGGTAATGTCGAATCCTTTTTCCTTTAAGGAGTCGATTTCATGTTTGAATGTGATTGGGTCGAGTACCACTCCGTTACCAACAATATTGGCTTTGTCATTATGGAATATCCCTGATGGAATATTGTGCAGCACATGTTTGAGATTATCAAATTCTAATGTGTGACCTGCATTGGGACCTCCCTGAAAACGGGTGATGACATCGTATTGAGGAGTAAGCACATCAACAACTTTTCCTTTGCCTTCGTCCCCCCATTGGAGTCCTAGTAAAACATCAACCTTCATTCTCTTTTGTTTTAATTTTATGCTTTTGTAAGCCGACTAATAAAATGTTAAGCACTATTTGTCAGTGTCTTAACATGAAAAATCGGACTTCCGATTGTCTCAGAATTCCGATTTGTAAAAGTACACATTATCCCTTTAAAAGCTATTGTAATAAGCTGTTTTTTTAAGGAATAATATTATTCGTTTTTGGTTGTCTCACAATCCTTACAAGTACCATATACATAAAGCGAGTGATGCGAAACTGAAAACTCATTAAAGTTGGCTGCGTTGTTTAAAACGGTTTGGATACCCGGATCGCAAAACTCAATAACTTTTCCGCAATTAGTACAAATCAGGTGATCGTGCTGTTTAGATTCAAATGCCTTTTCAAATTGAGCGATGTTTTTACCAAATTGATGCTTGATGACCAACTTACAATCTAGTAGTAAATCAATGGTATTGTACAAAGTAGCCCTGCTGACGCGGTAGTTTTTATTTTTCATGAAGATATAGAGCGACTCAATATCAAAATGGCCTTCACGACTATATATCTCGTCCAAAATCGCATAACGCTCTGGAGTTTTTCTGTGCCCGTTGCGCTGAAGGTATTCAGTGAATAACTGTTTTACCACATCTTTGGCTTCTACCTTATTCATATGTAGTCTCAATTAAAATAGAGCCTAAAAATAAATAAAATAGACAGATAAAAAAAACCTTGTTTAGAATTATTATAAATCAGCTTTAATGCGATCTTGTCGGGTTACATTGTGCACTCCCTTGATCTTCATGATGTTCAAAATGAGGTTGTTTAAATCCTCGGTGTTATGTATGTACAGGTAGATATTGCCTTCGAAAATACCATCGTGGCTTTCAATGTTGATGGAACGCATATTCACGTTCTGATCTTCAGATATAACCTTAGTGATTTTACTCACAATACCCATTTGGTCAATGCCCGATAAATTGATCAGCGCCAGGTAGGAAAGTATTTTATGGGATTCCCATTGTGCCGAAACAATTCGATTACCCTGGCTCGACATCAGTTTTAGAGCTATCGGACATTTTCTGCTGTGCAGGATTATTTGATCGTTTTCATCCATAAAGGCAAGGATGTCATCTCCCGGGATTGGGTTGCAACAATCGGAAATCGTAAACTGGTCTTGTTCTTCATTATCTGAAAGAACAACTTGTTTCTTCTTAGTAGGTTGTTCTGTTTTATCAGTTGTATTTTTACCGATTGATTTTCCAAAGTTCAGCTTCCAATAACGTATCCATTTATTGGTCGACTTAGTGCTTAATATTTTGTGAAGATTATTAAGTTCGATGGTGCCTTTACCAATCTTAAAATAAAGTTCGTCTCGTTTCGATATCTTATGAAAATCAAGTATTTTCTTCAGAATACGCGAATTAATAGTGAGTTTCTTTTTATGTAACTCAACCTCCAATATCTTCTCACCTTTGGCAATGATCGATTTTCGCTCTTCTTTAAAGGCGTATTTGATACGCGTTTTGGCTTTAGCAGTGGTAACGAAGTTTAGCCAGTCATATTTAGGCTGCTGCTTTTCCGAGGTGATGATTTCAACCTGGTCTCCACTCTTGAGTTGATGACTAAGTGGTACCAGCTTGAAATTTACTTTTGCCCCGATGCATTTATAACCAATGTCGGTATGAATTTCAAAAGCAAAATCAAGTGCTGTTGATCCTTTGGGTAATACGCGAACTTCACCTTTAGGGGTGAAAATCATGATTTCAGAAGCAAAAAGATTAAGTTTAAAATCATCAAGAAATTCCAAAGAATCAGCATCCGGATTATCGAGCAACTCCTTGATCATTTCAAGCCATTTATCCAATTCGGATTCTTTCTCCTTTTGCCCTTTATATTTCCAGTGAGCAGCAAAGCCCCGCTCAGCTATTTCATCCATCCGTTTAGTACGGATCTGTATTTCAACCCATTTACCATCCGGTCCCATTACTGTACTGTGCAAAGCTTCATATCCATTGGCTTTAGGTGTCGATACCCAATCTCGTAATCGATCCGGTTTCGGTTTGTAAATATCAGTAATCATGGAATAGATAGCCCAGCACTGAGTTTTTTCAGGCAAATGACTTTTAGGCGTAAACACCACTCTGATGGCCAGTACGTCATATATTTCTTCGAACGGTAGATCCTTTTTCTGCATCTTACTCCAGATGGAGTATACAGATTTATGTCGACCTACAACATCAAACTCATAACCTTCGGTTTGCAGACGATTCTCTATCGGAGCTTTAAAATCGTTAATGAACTCAACATGTTGTTCTTCACTAACTTTTACCTTTTGATTGATGTCCTTAAATACTTGCGGCAGTTCATATTTAAGACTTAAATCTTCCAGTTCAGTTTTAATGGCATAAAGTCCTAAACGATGTGCAAGTGGCGCATAGAAGTAGAGAGTTTCTCCTGCAATTTTCAGGCGTTTGTGCTCCGGCATCGATTTAAGCGTGCGCATATTATGCAGGCGGTCAGCCAGCTTAATCAGTATCACCCGCACATCTTCAACCATTGTAAGAAGCAACTTTCTAAAGTTTTCGGCCTGAATGGATGAAGATTGGTCAAATGCACCTTCCAGTTTGGTGAGACCGCCAACAATGGATGCTATCTTTTCACCAAAGATGTTTTGTAGATCTTCGACTGTATAGTCAGTGTCTTCAACCACATCGTGCAATATGGCTGCTACTACTCCTTTAGTTCCAAGTCCGATCTCTTCAGCTGCAATACGCGCTACCTCAATTGGGTGCAAAATATATGGCTCACCTGATTTACGACGCATGCCCAAATGAGCTTCATGCGCTAACTCAAAAGCTTTGGTCACCAGCTTTTTGTTTTCTGGTGTCTGACAGCGCGGACAAGCCTCGATGAGAGCATTAAATTGCTCACGAATCATTTTATCTTCTTCTTCCCAATCAGATTTAGTCATGCGTATTCGTTAAAGCGAACTAAAATACTTAATTCCTTTGATTGTAGCAAAGGGTTTAATGAGTTGCTTTTTGTTGAGTTATGTGTTTGGTCTTTAGTGTTTATGGGCAATTGGATGTTAAAGCAGTCAGATTCTGAAATGTTTATTTACCAGCAATAACCGTAATAATATCTTCTTCTTTCAGATACTTTTGAGCCAGTTTCTGGAGTTTCTCCGACGAAATGTTAACCAATTTGCTGAAGAACTGATTAAAGTAGTCGGGTGATAGATTCAAATCGATTAGTCCGCGATAATTATCTGATGTGGCAAATGGGCCATCAAAATTCCGAATCATATCGCCAATGAGAAAATTTCTGACTAGGTTTAATTCTTCATCGCTAATTGCTTCGTCCCTTAACTTTTTTATTTCATAAAAAATCTCTTTCACCGCCAAGTCTCTGTTTTCAGCTCTTACGTCAGAACTGATCACTAAAAAGCCACAGTGCTTATAAGTCATTATAAAGGATGAAATACCATAGGTCAACCCTTTCTCTTCGCGAATGTTGGTCATCAACCTGGAGCCAAAGTAGCCACCTAATACTGCATTAAGAATCTGCATTCCGTGGAAGTCAGGATGCTTCTTGTTAAAAAGTGGAATCCCTATCTTAATAGAAGACTGAAGAGCGTCATCTTTACATACAAATAATTCACTTTCAAACGGACCATCCAGTTTGGGTTTCATGTCTGGCATTGGCTCTTCCTTTGACCAGGTTTGTCCGAAGTACCGGTTCAATAGTGTTTTTAATTCACTGCCCGGCTGCCCCGATACAATAATATGTGTTCCTTTAGGAATATATGCCTGCTTATGAAACTGAATAACATCTTGCCGTGATATTTTCTCGAAATCACTCATTGATAAATAGTTTCCGTATGGATGCTCTTTACCATAGAGGTTTTGAGTAAAAGCCCTAGTGGCTAAAGTCTTTACCTTGTCACTTTCAATCAAATATTCTTGCTTGCGTTTATTGAGTAACGTATCAATCTCTTTTTGCTTAAAAGTGGGATTTTTGATAACATCTTCAAGAATTTCAAGTGTTTGTGGCAAAAAGTGCGAAAGTGTTACCAGAGTAACAATGGAATGATGAAATTGTGCCTGTTGCCCAATGAAGGCTCCATAAAAATCTATTTTTTCTGATATTTCAGCTCCGGTTAAATTGCTTGTTCCTTCAATAAGTGCTTTGTTAGTGATGGATGCCAGGAGTGGTTTATTGGCCTGAATTGAACCAGCCGGAAATAAAAAATCTAATTTGGTTACTTCTTGCGAGCCGGCCTGCATCAAATGCACTTGAATACCATTATCCAATTCAAATGTTTCAATGGGTAATAGATCAAAGGTATCGATGTTTTTATATTCGGGTGCTAATGTTCTGTTGATACTCATTGTTTATTTGCTGGAATGGTAGTACAAAGTGGAACAGTTATCTGGGCGGAAAGTCTCCCTGGCCGAATCAAGGATGTTGTGAGCAGATACAGCCTGATACTTATAAACTTCTTCGTTAATGTTTTCTGCTTTTCCAAGTAGTTCAAACGAAGCAAGGTTCATTGCCTTGTTCAGGAAGCTTATCTCAGAAAATACAAGTGAAGATTCTATCTTATTTTTAACCTTTTGAAGTTCATAATCACTAACCAAATCAGAACTGATCATATTCAACTGTTGATTTATTGCTGCCTCAGCTTGTTCCATAGAAGTTGTTGGAAGCAATCGACCGGTAATGGTAAATAATCCAGGATGATGATCTCCCGAAATATAGGCATTCACATCGCTGAATAACTGTTGTTCTTTAACCAGTGATTGAATTAATCGAGAGGACGGACCGTTTGATAAAACATCTGATAGTAGATCAACCGAATAAAAATCGTCATCTGTACGGCTGCCAATATGGAAAACTTTATGAATCATATCGGCAGGGACCTTACGTTCAACTTCCAGTTTTCGTTCTTCGGTTTGTTTTGGCTCAACAGGAATTTTGTCATTAGCTAATTGCCGATGTGGAATACCGCCAAACCACTTTTCAGCCAGTTTAAAAACCTGATCTGGATCAACATTCCCACTAACACAAAGAATCGCATTATTAGGAGCATAATGGCTATAGAAGAAATCTTTGAAATCTGCCAAGGTGGCATTTTCTATGTGTGAGATTTCTTTCCCAATAGTTGGCCATTGATAAGGATGCACTTTGTAGGCCAGTGGACCGATTAACAAGGGTAAGTCACCATAAGGCTGATTCAGGTAGCGTTGTTTAAATTCCTCAATAACTACCTTGCGTTGTACTTCCAGACTTTCTTCTGAGAAATCCAATTCCAGCATACGATCAGACTCAAGCCAGAATCCGGTTTCAATGTTAGCTGTCGGCAATGTCAGGTAATAGTTGGTAATATCGCAGCTTGTCCAGGCATTGTTATCACCACCTACAGTTTGCAAAGGGGCATCATATGAAGGAATATTTTTGCTGCCACCAAACATGAGGTGTTCAAAAAGGTGAGCAAATCCTGTTTTATCTGGCTGCTCGTTTTTTGAGCCAACATTGTATAATACATTCACAGCCGCTAATGGAGTACTTTTATCGACATGTACAACAACACGCAAACCATTGGACAGTGTTTGTTTTTGTATGTTAATCATTAAAATTCAAATCGTTGATTATTAGTAACATCTTCGCGGATCTGCCGGTATTCTTGTAGTAAGTCGGAGATAACTTTGCTAACTGGTTTGATATCAGTTATTAAAGAAGATACCTGACCGATTTCCAGTTCACCTTCAACCAGATCGCCTTCGAAAATGCCTTTTTTAGCCCGACCTTTACCTAATAATTTTTGTAAATCAAGTGTTGATGCCCCGGCTCTCTCAGCTTCATGCACTTGTTCGAAAAATGCATTTTTAATTAAACGAACAGGTGCCAATTTTTTCAAAGAGAGTAAAGTTCCTCCTTCGCCTGTTTCAACCACTAACTTTTTAAATGCATCATGCGCCGATGACTCTTCTGTGATGGCGAAACGTGAGCCTATCTGTACACCTTCTGCTCCAAGTGCCATTGCGGCAAACATTCCTTTACCGGTTCCTATTCCACCAGCGGAGATCAAAGGCAAATTAGTTTGTTGACGAATAGATGGGATCAGTGTCAGAGTAGTTGTTTCTTCACGCCCGTTATGACCACCTGCTTCAAACCCTTCAGCAACAATGGCATCTACACCTACTTCTTCGCATTTCTTTGCAAAGCGACCATTGGCAATAACATGAACAACAGTAATATCGTTCTCTTTCAGGAAGCCAGTCCACTTGGCAGGGTTACCGGCTGATGTGAAAACAATTTTCACCCCTTCTTCAACGATAATATCCATTAACTCTTTGATGTTAGGATAGAGCAATGGTACATTAACGCCCCATGGTTTATCAGTGGCTTTTTTCATTTTCTGAATGTGCTCGCGTAACACTTCCGGATACATGGAGCCGGAACCTAATAAACCAAGTCCACCATTATTGCTCACAGCTGACGCCAAACGCCAACCACTGCACCAAACCATTCCTCCCTGAATGATAGGGTATTGTATATTAAAAAGTTCTGTTATTCTGTTTTGCATGCTGTTTGTTTGAAATCAATAATATTTGACTTCCTATATCAACTATCAATTCGTCTTTTGGTTCGGTTGACTTTCTTCTTAAATTCTTTCATCTCACCTTCGAACATATCGTAAGCAACAAACTTACACTCAAGTGGACCGTTATATAATGTGTATTTTGAATCAGGTCGCAGTCCAACATGTTTCAATGCATCAAAATTGGAAGTAATTATCCATGCCTGCCAATCGGTGTAATTTCTCTTAAGATGTGAACCAATTTTTTTGTAGAATTCGTTGATGTTATCTTTTGTCAATCGCTCACCATATGGAGGGTTGGTAATCATCATTCCACGAGGTGCTGGCGGCATATGGTCTTCCATGTTCGAACGAACAATACGAATTTGTCGATTCAATCTGAAATCGAGTGAAGCTGTTTTGGCCATATCAATGGCTTGTGGATTATTATCACCACCAACAATATTGACTTTTGGATAACGGATTTTGTTTTCAGCCTCTGTATAGATCTTTTCCCAAAGTGCTTTGTCAAAATCAGCCCAAGACATAAAACCGAAGTGCTTACGTTTAAAAGCCGGAGGCATGTCACATGCTATCATAGCAGCTTCCATCAGAATAGTGCCAGTTCCGCACATCGGGTCAATTAAAGGAATGTCTTTGTGCCATTTAGCAATTTTCAACATACCTGCAGCCAATACTTCATTGAGTGGTGCTTTATGATGTGGATTGCGATACCCTCTGCGGTGAAGCGACTCAACTGAGCTGTCGAGTGAAACAGTGAATTGATCGTGCGATACATGCACATTTACCTGAAGGTCGGGCTTGTCAACATTAACGGAAGGACGCTGTCCATTCTTATCTCTGAACTGGTCCACAATCGCATCTTTTGTTTTCAAAGCCAGATATTTGGTGTGCTTGAAAAAATCTGAGAAAGCAACTGCATCAATGGCAAATGTATTTTCCTCAGTCATATAAGCAGACCAGTCAAACTTGTATATATTTTGGTAAAGTTCGTCTTCTGTTTTGGCTTTAAACTTTAAAACCGGAACAAGAACACGCAACGCTGTTCGCAGGTGCAGATTAGCCTTATACAATACTTCCTTATCGCCATTGCAACTTACTGCTCTTTTAATGGGTGTAACATCCTTGGCACCAATTTCTTTTAATTCCTCTGCCAATACTTCCTCTAAACCATGAAAGGTTTTTACTAATAATTTCATGCGAATGCGTTTTTCAATAAATCTTTAAAGTCTGTTATCCATTTAATAACAGTTTGTTATAATAGCTTCTGATCTTTTGTGAGAAAAGAGGCCGCAAAGGTACAAAACTTAATACTAACAAGCTATTTGATGCTTTTGAATACGGTGTTCTTTTACAATTCTTAACGTTCGGATATTTTATCGCTTAAATATTTGATCTGTTCTATTGGCATTGTTTACTAAACGTTTATCCATGAATGTGCCCGAAAAAATTAAGCCGCCAATAATACCCATAAAAATATAAAGGACTTGCTCACCCATATAACCGTTGCTTACCTGTGTTTCTAAAAACATTGTACTCAATCCAATAAAAGCCTTACTTCCGGGAACTAACATGATGATTCCGGGAATTAAATATACCAAACGAGGTACTTTGGTGATATGAGCAAATATTTTACTGGTAGTTACAGCGACAATCGTGCCCAAAAATATACTGACCAATATACCGGTAAAATCGAGCATCATTGTAGTGTAAAAACATATAAACCCTGTTAAAACACCCAATGGAATATCTTTAATTCTGACTTTAAAAACAGGCATCAGGCTTAATGACAAAAAAAGTATTGCAATAAAATCAACCCATGCCGGAATATTATCAACAACAGGATGTGGTTTTATTTCGATTACTAAAGGCAGAAGCGCGAGCCCAAGCACGACACCAAAAAACTGTTTGAATAAGGATACCAATGCATCAAATAGTTTGGCAGTTCCGGAAACAAGGCTTCTCGAAGTAATCTCCTCAAGTGCCGTTGTCAACGATAATCCGGGTATAAAAATGATAATAGATGCCAATATGGTCATCGAGATATTTAGGTCGGGTAATATTTGTGAAAGCATGCCTGTGATGATGGTGGCCATAAAAGCAACCATCGACTCTAAGGTACTTCGCAAATAGCTGGAGTATTTAGCCAATAATGTAACTCCATAAACAAGTGCTCCAATTAATGTGGCAACAATTACTGAAAGCCAATTGGTATTTAGAATAATACAAAAAGCACCGGCCGAAATCATAAATGATAAGAGCTCAATTATTTTACTATATGGTGATTTTGCATTGTACAATGCTTGTATTTTACCTTTTGCACCTTCAAACGAAATATCATTGTTTATTACATTGTTGGTTATTTCTACTACCGAAGACAGGGCACCCAGGTTAAGTTCACCAGGTGGCACACATTCAACATGATTGTAGGTATGTTCGTCTTCTTCATAAAATACATAGTTGATCCACGTTGGAGTATCCATAAAACTGCCTTTGATGCCTTTTTTATTGGCAATTTCAGTCAGGTATTGTTGAGATTTATAAGATGGTACACCAAAAGTGTGGAGCGCTTTGCCAAGTTGTACAATGAATTTATACTGTTGAGGAATTTGCATCTAGTAAATGTGTTAAGCATGCCATGTCAATTGCGCAAAGTTAGCTAAGATTTAATGAAGAATAGTCTGGGCTTAAACTGATATTTGTCTGGTATATCTATAATTTTATATCTTTGCATCTATATATGTAGATGTGTAAAATTAACCTGGCGGACATGACTTCAAATCTTACAAGTGAATCAATTGTATTAGAAACTTTCGATGTAGTTCTGGAAGATGATGTATTGGTTGAGGAAGAGAGTAAAGGTGAAATACCTCCCAAAAAGAAAAAGAAGAAAAAGCTATATGATACGAAGCAAGAGCCCCGAAAGGCCTTAAGCACCTTTTTCAGAAATCATTTTAAGGTTTTAATAAATAAAATGATCATGGCAGACAGAAAGGCCATGATAATGGTGCGAATTAATACCACTATCATTTCCTTATTAATTGTTTTTAATCAAAAGGTTGATGTGTATGTCGAAAATGGAAATATCATTAGTCTTGTTTTATTAGTCGGAAGTGGTATTTCACTCGTACTTTCCCTGTTAACTGCAAGTCCGATTGGAGCTTATGTTCATCGCTTATTTAAATACCACAGGGAAATGAAGGAGAAGTATTCGGATTTTAAATACAATAGCTTTATGATGATCAAACGGGTTGGATTAGAAGAATATGAAAAATCAATGGACGCTGTTGTCCGAAATCAAGACTTGCAGGTGGGGAATCAAGTACGAGCCAGTTTTATGCTGAGTCATTATACGTTATGTAAATATCAACTGCTTCAGTTGTCTTATAACATTTTCCTAATCTCTTTTTTCATCAGTATAGGTATATTTCTATATAGTTTCTTTTAATAATAGTTCATTAGGATTCTATAATGCTGGATGTTAGAAGTAAATAGTTTAAATGCTTATTCCCGTAATATTTTATTAAGCAACATTGTCGCTTGATTCTTGATTCTTATCAATTGGTGAACATTGATGTGTTTCTAAATGATTTCTTATCTTTCTTTGATAAAATTTTTGAAATAGTACACAGATGTTAAACTTTTTGAGAGTTCTGCCTTTCCTTATGCTTATTTGCTCCTGCAATAATTTGGGAAGTCAGGTGTGGGAAATACAAGCGGACATTTCGTCCGGCTATCAGTTTGAGAAACCTTCTCAGCAATGGGAGTTACATTATGATCTTCAGGAAATATCAGGGTTGGATTTTGACCAGACAAAGAATACATTGTTAGCCATCAATGACGAAAAAGGTAAAATTTACCAGATTGCCCCCGAGTCAGGAACAAGTGAAGTTTTATATGATTTTCATAAAAACGGAGATTATGAAGGTATAGCAATTGCGGGCAAGCATATTTATGTGCTAAAAAGCAATGGTAAATTGTATCGTTATAATGTAGAAAAAGACAAAACCAAAGTAATAGAAACGGGGTTATCAGCAAAAAATGATACTGAGGGACTTTGTTATGATAGGGATTCACACAGTTTATTGATAGCTTGTAAAGGGCAGACTAAGGATAATAAAAAGGGAGTTAAGGCGGTATATAAATATGATTTAGAAACCAAGGAGCTGGCTTCGAAGAAAGCAATTAAGATTAAGGTCGATAAATTGGTTGAGCAGGCAAAAGAACATGATCTGGATGCTAATCAAATCTGGCGTCTTAAACGCTTTTCACCTTCTGGAATAGCCATACATCCTCAAACTCAACAACGTTTTATTTTATCTGCCCGAGGAAGCACTTTATTGGTATACGATGATCAACAAATTGCTGAATACCTTGTTTTTCTGGATATAAACAAATTACCTCAGCCTGAGAGTATATGTTTTGATTCTGAAGGCAATTTGTTTATTGCATCTGAGGGCAAAGGAGGAAGAGGTAAGTTGCTAAAATTTAAAGTTCAGAATTAATGAAGTGGACGATATTATTTTTCTCATTGTTGGCGTTAGGATGTTCAACAGTGAAGGCTCCATATTATAGTACAGAGGAAGCTAATTGGCAACAGGAATCCAAAGGGCCGTCTGAATCCCCTCAACGAACATTATTCCTGGTTGGGGATGCCGGACAGTTGGATGATGAATTAAATGGACAGAACTTTGTGCTATCAACTGTAGAAAGGCATTTGAGGAGAACACAAGCTCCAACAGACTTGGTGTTTCTTGGTGATAATATCTATCCATTAGGGTTGCCATCTAAAAAAAATGAAGAACGACAACTGAGTGAGTCAATCCTGGAATCACAACTTAAGTTGGCACAATCGGTCAATGGCAATACCTACTTTATAGCAGGTAATCACGATTGGAAAAAGGGAAAAAAAGGTGGACTGAAAAGAATTAAGCGGCAGGAGAAGTATGTCGAATCATTCTATGATGATGATTTCGATAAGAAGGTCAAGTTCTACCCAAGTGATGGGTGTGGAGACCCAAAGGTGGTTAAAGTAAGCAAAGACCTGGTATATGTTTTTATTGATTCCCAATGGTGGTTGCATGACTGGGATAGTGAGAAAAAAATGAACAAGGGCTGTGATATCAAGACCAGGGGGGATTTATTGGTGCGCATGGAAGAAATTTTCATGAACTATAAGAATGACGAACTGGTTGTTTTTATGCATCATCCAATGAAAAGTAATGGTACACATGGAGGATATTTTTCATTTAATCACCACCTTTTTCCACTTCGTGAAGTAAATGGCAACTTGTGGATACCATTGCCGGTTATTGGATCAGCCTACCCTGTGTTCAGACAAACAACAGGATCAGTCCAGGATATCAGTCATCATCTATATCAGGAATTTATCAGTGGATTAACGGATGCCGCTGAGAAATGGGACGTGAATGTCACTTTTGCATCTGGACATGAGCATAACCTTCAATATTTCGACGATGAAGAAATAAAGCATGTTATCAGTGGTTCAGGCAGTAAAGTGACCTATGCAGCAGCAGGTGGCGAAACTGAATATTCGAGTGAGGCGAGGGGATATGTAAAAATTGATTTTTATAGCAATGCTGAGGTGTGGATCGAATATTATACAGTAGCTGAATTTGGAGCAGAGCCTGTTTTGGAATTCCGAAAGCAGATGAGAAAACCGAAAGCAGGCGCAATTAAAACTGAGATAAGTTATCTGCCTGTTTCAAGTAAAGATACTGTCATTGCTGCTAACAAGATGTTTGAAGGAAGTAATTTTATGAAGTTCTGGTTGGGCAGTCAGTACAGAACGATATGGGCTACCGATGTACAAGTTCCGACCATTGATCTTGAATCCAAACATGGCGGACTAACACCTATTAAAAAAGGTGGAGGTATGTCATCCAATTCGCTTCGCGTGGAAAAAGAAAACGGACAGCAATATATTTTAAGATCAATCAATAAAGATTATACCAAACTGGTTGATGCTAAGTTTGCTAATATGAAGGCACTTAATATCATGAAAGACCAAAATTCGGCTAGCCATCCATATGGAGCTTTGATGATTCCTTCTTTGTCTAAAGCAGCGGGCATCTATTCAACACAACCCGAATTGGTATATCTGAAACATCAGCAAGGGTTGGGGAACTACAATGCGTTTTTCCCTGAAGAACTGTATTTATTAGAACAACGACCATCCGGCGATTGGCGTGATGCAGATTATTTTGGAAACTCCAAAGATATCATCGGATACACTGATTTGCTGGAAATCCTCAGGGAGAAGAAAAATCACTTTGTTGATCAGGAATGGGTGCTTAAATCACGTTTGTTCGACCTGTTTATCCATGATTGGGACAGGCACGATGACCAATGGCGCTGGGCTTCTTTTGAGCAAGATGATCAAACTATTTACAGACCTATCCCCCGCGATCGCGACCAGGTTTTTTACAAGTTCGAAGGTGTGATACCTGTTTATGTATCTACCTTCCTGATGAAAAAGTTTAAAACTATGAAAGGCAATGTACGAGATGTTAAAAACCTGTCGTTTAATGCTCGCTATTTCGACCGCTATTTTTTGAATGACCTTGAATGGGATGAGTGGGAGAAAATTACAAAAGAGCTACAGGCCAGTATGACAGATGACGTCATTGATTCATCATTATTGGCATTGCCACCTGAAGTGAGAGAGCAGAATAAAGAGGTCATTGATCTATTGAAGGAGCGTCGGGAAAACATGTTAGAGATTTCACGTAAGCTATACGATTTTATCAGCTCCGAAGTGGAAGTTTCTGCGACAGATAATGATGATCTGTTTGAGTTACAACATTTCGAGGATGGTCGATTAGAGGTAAAGTATTCTGTAAAACGTAAATCAAAAGGTAATTTACTGAAATATCAGCGTACATTTCATCCTGATGAAACAAAGGAAGTTAGATTGTATGGATTAAGAGGTAAAGATGAGTTTATTATTTCAGGGGCCGACAATCAGTCAATCAAAGTAAGAATCATTGGGGGAGAAGATAAGGATAAACTCATCAACAATACCAAAGGAAGAAAGCTTTATGCTTATGATACCATAGAAGGTATAGAGATGGTGGGTGAGGGAATTAAAGACAATACCTCCGATGAGGTAGATGTTAATGAATATGATCGTTATGGATTCAGATACAACACAAATCTGCCGTTATTAAGAGGTGGTTATACATACGATGATGGTGTTTGGTTAGGGGTAACACATACCTGGACAAATCATGCCTGGCGAAAAGAACCTTATCAATCAAAACAGTTAATTGCCGCTCTGGTGGCACCTGGTAGTCAGGATGCCTTTATGTTTATGTATGAAGGGCATTTCCCTGAGTTAATGAAGAACGTTGACTTTTACCCTTCCATTCATATTGATTATCCGACCATTGAAAACTTCTTTGGGTATGGCAATGAATCAATCAATCACGATTTAGAGAAGCAATACAACTGGGTTCGAAAGCGGGCCATCAAAGTGGAACCATTAATCAGTTTCAAAAGCCAGAACTCCTTTATCAACTTAAAATTTGGACCAACTTTCGAATCGGTTCGTCTGGAGGATACAGATGGACGTGTCAGTCAGGACCCTGAGATTGGTTTCAGTGAAGAGGAGTTTGAAAGACATAGTTTCGTTGGTGGAAAACTGATGTATCATATCAACTATGTAGACAGAGAAACGAAGCCCACGAATGGACTGCGATTTAATGCATCTTTAGCCTATACCAATGATGTAACCAATACTAATGAATTATGGAGTTTTGGAACCAGTGTTCAGGCCTACCTTGCAATACTTAGCCATCCGCAATTGGTATTGGCTAATAATGTAGGATATCAATCTATCAATGGCGAGGCTCAATTCTATCAGTATCCCAGCTTAGGTAACAGAACATACCTGCGTGGATTCAGAAACAACCGATTCCGGGGAGAGAAAGCTTTTTATGAAAATCTGGATTTAAGATTGCAATTGTTTGATTTGGATAATCGCTATTTGCCAATGGATATAGGTGTTTTAGGAGGTTTTGATGTGGGACGCGTTTGGTTAGATGGCGAAGAGTCTGATACCTGGCATCACAGTCAAACACTTGGTATGTGGATGGATGTATTGGAAATGGTTGTTTTGCAACCCTATTACTCGTATACAAAAGAAGGTCACTATTTTAGCTTCAGAATGTCTTATAATTTCTAATCTGAATTCTTTATGGTGTAATTGGTGTCGCAATAAACATTCTTTAATTTCGCAGCAACTAAAACCCTGACAATGGATATAAAAGAATTAATAAAACGTAAGTTTCCCATATTAATCGAGCCTACTTTATTGGCTGAAATGGAGCGTTATTGTACAAGCAAGACATTAGATGCTGGGAATAACTTTATTGAGATTGGTGATGATGTGGTAGCTATGCCTTTACTAACCGAAGGTGTGATCAAAGTAGTTCGGGAAGATAATGATGGTAATGAATTGTTACTTTACTATTTAAATGGTGGTGATACATGTGCTTCTACTTTATCATGTTGTATGGAAAGGGCAAAGAGTGAAGTCCGGGCAACAGTTATCGAGACCGTTACTGCCATTATGGTGCCTATTCAATGTATGGAGGATTGGATGAAAAAATATGCCGGATGGCGTAGCTTTATTATGCAGTCGTACCGCCTGCGTTTCGAGGAACTATTACATACCATCGATAGTATTGCTTTTAAAAAGATGGATGAACGATTGGTTGATTACCTTATGCAATTATCAGAAGAGCGTAATACTAAAATTCTGTTAGGTACCCATCAGGAAATAGCTGATGATTTACACACCTCACGTGAGGTTGTTTCCAGATTACTTAAACAATTGGAGAAATTGGGTAAGATCAGATTGTCTCGGAATAAAGTGGAAATAGTGAACCTTTAACATGTTTCAGGTTTACAGTTTCGAGTTAACGTGCACTTCCTAAGCATCTTTGAGATGCTAAGGAGGTAAGTTTATTCGAGGCGCGACTATGCATGCCGTGTAATAGTCTCACCTCGAATCTGTCAAACCCCAAAACTCCCTTATGTGACCAAAAGCACAAAACAGAATTTTTCATGGTATTAGTTTTGCCACCGCAAAAACAGAAATAAACAAAAAAATAATATATCATGGATTTAAAAAATGCTGTTGTAATCGATGTGAGAACAGTTGAGGAATTTCAGATGGGAAATGTGCCGGGATCAATCAATATACCTCTGGATTCTATCCCGGATCGTTTAGCAGAGATTAAAGAACTAAACGGGCCATTAATTTTATGTTGTGCTTCAGGTGCACGAAGCAATGCGGCATGTGGTTACCTTCACAAAAATGGAATAACCGATATATACGATGGCGGGCCGTGGACTGTCGTTAATGCGCATATGAACAACTAGTTGCTATAAGAAAACTCCAATAGCTGCGTTACACTCATTTTGAAAACGGTCATTTACGAAAGTAAACTCCCTGTTTTAAAACTTCGCAAGCCTTGCTCTTGAAGTTTTCTTAAGAGCCATTCCTAAAAATGATTGTTTTTATAGAGATACTAATTAACATCATACGTCAAATATCATCAATTATACATCATTATGGGATTATTCGATTTACTATTTGGAAAAAGGAAGCAGGAAGTACTGGAAGCTATTGAAAGAGGCGCTAAAATCGTCGATGTACGCTCCCCTCAGGAATTTAAATATGGCAATGTGGATGGTTCACTCAATATTCCACTTGATCGGTTAAACGATTCAGCCATTAAAAAACTTAAGAAATTAAATGCACCGCTTGTGGTTTGTTGCGCATCAGGTATGCGAAGCGCTTCAGCAAAAGGTATGTTACTTGAAAATGGAATTACTGAAGTTCATAATGCCGGAGGCTGGCACAAACTCAACCGTTGGATGAACAGCTAATAAACTACTTTCTTCTGCCTACTTACTTAAAAACTTATAGAATGAAACGAATTATTATAATCGGTGGATTATCTGCCGGACCGTCGGCTGCTGCTAAAGCACGTCGTGAAAATGAGGATGCTGAAATCCTGTTATTCGAAAAATCGAGCAATATCAGCTATGCAACTTGTGGTATTCCTTATGCCCTATCGGGAGTTATCAACAGCCGTAAAAAACTGATTGTGGTTGAGGCTGAATTGCTAAAGAATCGCTTTAATGTAGATATGCATCTTGAAGAAGAAGTGATGGAAATTCTGCCGGAAGAGCATAAGATTGTTACTTCAAAAGGTGAGTATGAGTATGATAAACTGGTTTATGCAGCCGGTGCACATACATTTATTCCGCCAGTTAAAAATATTGAGATTGCCACCAATTGGTCTCCATGTCGCAGCCTTGAAGATTACGATAAGGTGATGAAAGAAGCAATTCCTGAATCAGCCAAGCACATCACCGTAATGGGGGCAGGATTGATTGGTGTTGAGGTGGTTGAAAACCTGCGTGAGCTTGGTAAAGAAGTTACTTTAATAGAAGGCAGTTCACAGGTATTACCAATGTGGGAGCCTAAGTTTAGTCATTTTGCACGCCAGACTATGCAGCAACATGGAGTGGAGGTGATTACTGATACCTTTGTCAAAGAGTTTAAAGTAGAAGGAGGTAACATCACAGAAGTGAAAATATCAGATACAAAATCGGTTAAAACAGATTATGTATTAATGAGTGTTGGCATTCGCCCCAATACTGAAATGTTAACATCCAAAGGAGCAGATTGCATTGTTAACGGAGCATTAAAGGTGAACGAGCGCATGGAAACTTCGTTGCCTGATATCTATGCAGCCGGAGACTGTGCCAGTATCAAAAATCTGCAGACAGGTGAATATGACTATCTGCCTTTGGGAACACACTCTAATAAAGGAGGTCGCACTGCCGGGCAAAATGCGGCTGGTGGTTCCGATACCTTTGAAGGTGGTTATAAGACAGCTATCATTAAGGTATTTGAAAAAACACTGGCACGTACTGGTATGAACCCTTCGTTTATGAATAAAAAGGGTATTGCTTTTAAAACTAATTTGATTCTGGCTGGAGCAACACCGGGCTATTATCCCGATCAGAAAGAGATGATTATTGAAACCTATTATAAGCCGGAGGATGGAACGATTTTAGGTTGTGAGATATTTGGTGAACATGGCGTTGATAAGCGTGTTGATGTGATGAGCACAGCCATCTACGCTAAATTGAAGATTTCTGATTTGCCAAAGCTTGATCTCGCTTACGCACCACCTTTCTCACCAGCTAAAGATCCGGTTGTAGTATCAGGTTATGTGTCGTCAAATGCGTTAAACGCCAACTATAGTGAGGTAAGTGTTGAGGAGTTGAAAAATATTATCGCTAATGAAGATAAAATAACATACCAAATACTGGATGTAAGAACGCAAGGAGAGATTACTAAGTTAGGTAAGATAGAAGGTGCTCTTGAAATTCCTGTTGACGAGTTAAGAAATAACCTTGATAAGCTTGATAAGACAAAAACAATTTATGTGTATTGCGCCAAAGGATTGCGAGGTTATTTGTCTTTCTTAATCCTACAGCAAAATGGATTTGAAAAGCTACATAATTTATCTGGTGGCTACACCATTTGGAATTATTTGAATTAACGAATAACTCGTTGTCCGACTAACTAGACATTAATCAATTTAGTCGGGTGACGAGTTGTATTGGGATAATTAAAAAGGCGATTGCTGTGTGCAATCGCCTTTTGTATGTTAATGAATTCTTTAACTAATTAATTTAAACCAATAGCTTCCATACCTTGTACAAAAACAATATCACGAGGAATACCAGCTTCTGCAATTCGGTCAAGGTCAGCTTGTAAAGCAGGACGAATTGTACCCATTTCAGCAAGCATCTGCTTAGCTTTCTCGTAATTACCATCACCTTGCATTACTAGAATCTCAGCAGAAAGGTTATTCATAGCTTCTGTCATCTTATCAAAATCAACCGTGTAGTAACCTGTTTCTTTATCGTAACTAAAGGCTCCTGTTTCCTGGAAATAATTGAAGCGCATCATATTTGCCTTACCATGCGCGCTGGCAGCGCCAAAACGAACAGAACGGAAGATACCCGCCATAAAGGTCACGTAATTATCCATCAAGTCTTTGTTTGGCAATTCTCCCATCTCAGCCAGCTTAGTTACCATGTAAAGTCCGAGGATATCCGCTTTAGCTTCTTCAATGGACGAGGCGGTTTCTTTCATGGCTTCGCGCACGCTTTGATTACCATCTAAAGTCATTTTGATACCCAAGCCATGAGCTACTTCATGGAACATTGTGTTTTCAAAGAAAGCATCGAATTTAACATGCTTCTGTTGCTCAGGAGTAATCAATACTTTGCTGATTGGGATCAAGATATTATCAAACTTAGCCTGCATTGAGTTTTTCAACTGTAACTTGCGGCTACCCTTTTCAATATGTACCTGAGGGTCGTTTGGTAAGTTGATAGCAATGGTCTTGCTTCCGGCATTACAATCGCCTGCATAGTATAAAGCATCATAAGCGCCCAGATCACTATCGGTTCCCGGAACTTCTTTTTTGTATTCTGCTTCAACAGGCAATGATTCCTGTAGTTGAGGTAGTAACGAAGCAAAACGAGTCAGTTTGTCCGACCACTCTTTGTCCTTAATCAGGATATAAGATTCAAAAGCTGCTTTGCTGCCATACAATGCATCTTCATAAGTTTCAATCGGACCAACCACAAAATCAATGGTGTTGGTTTTCATATCCATCCAAGCCATGTCACTTGCCAGATAATCATTGCTAAGCAATGCCTCAGCTCGTAATGATAAATAGTTTTTCAAACCTTCATCCTCGGCTAACTCGGCTGCTTGCTTAAGTAGAGAACTCACTTTTGTTAATTCAGCTTTGTAGGCCTCACTGTAAGGAACTACTTCAAGTGATTTGTCAGTTTTACGCTTAACAATGGTATATAAATCCGATTTTTTAGGATGATCAAAAGCCTCAAACTCTTCTTTGGTCATATCAGCCGGATAGAATTGAGCACCTTTCGGTTTTGCACCAATACCTTCAACAAAGGATTGGTTGGCATTCAGGCGTTCCCACGGTCCGTAGTTGATCATCATGAAACGCTTCAGGCTTTCATCAGGCGTGTTGGCTAATAATTCCTGCTTGTCGCCCCATGCCTGTTTCCAGAAAAGACCATCCATTATCTGTGCCGCTTCAAACAATAACGGAAGCATTTGCTTTTCTTTCTCAGTTAATACAGATAAGTCTGTTGTCAGCTTAAAGGGAATAAATTCGTCAGCTTTCTCTTTGATATTAGTTTCAGAAGTTGTGTAGGTAACCTTTGGCTGGCAGGCAGCCAAAAATAAAATAGCCATTAATGGCATCAGTAATTTAGTCATAGATGTTTGTTTTGAGTTGATAGAATAGCTTTTGGATGTTAAAATACAAATATTGATATAGGCAGACAAGGATAAGTGTCATACTGACTAGGAGAAGGGTTTCAAAATCCTGGTAGAAAACCATAAGTAGATTTTCAACCATGCAAATAGTCTTGATACTTTGTACTCTGTACCTGAGACTTTTTTAAAGGTCTATAATCTAACAAACCATTAATCTTTTACATATCCTCTTTAATCTTTTGGCGGTGTCGTTCTCCCCATTCATACAGTTCGTAGATAACCGATTGACAGGTTTTCCCATACTCAGTAATGCTGTAGGTAACTGTAACAGGCCTAGTATCCAATACTGTTCGTTTTACCAGAAGGTTCATTTCCAACTCTTTTAATTCTTTGGAAAGCATTTTGGGGGTTATGTCTCCAATCATTCGTTGCAAGTCTTTGAAACCAGATTCTTCCAAATAGATCAATGCACCAATAATTGGAATTTTCCATTTACCACTGAATATTTCCAAAGCATCTCTAACTGCAAGAATTTTTGAACTGCAGTCTTTCATTGTTTTTTGCTTCTTCTCCTTTATTTCTTCCATCTCTTAATTTTATTGGTGGTATCCTTGAGGATACTGGTATATTTTGTATATCTGCTAGCAAATATACATCTACTAAAATATATTTGCAAAGAAAACTAACGCAAAGATCATTAGATATGAAGACAATAGAAAAAGTAAGAACACCAGAATCTGCATTTAATAACTTACAGGATTATCCTTTTGAGCCGAATTTTATGGAATTAGACGGAGGACTTCGTTTACATTATCTGGATGAAGGGAAGAATAATAGAAAAACGATTTTCCTTTTTCATGGTCAACCTTCCTGGAGTTATTTATACCGTCATATGATACCCCAGTTTGTTAAGGCTGGTTTTAGAGTAATCGCACCCGATTTAATTGGTTTTGGTAAGTCAGATAAACCGGTTCATTCAAGCGATATCAGTTATCAGAATCATGTGCACTGGATCTCGCAATTTGTAAAGCAGTTGGGTATAACGCGAGCAGCCGCTTTTATGCAGGATTGGGGAGGTATGATAGGATTAAGAGTATTAGCTAATAATCCTGAATGGCTTAATCGGCTTGTAGTGGCTAATACAGCTTTAGCAGAGTATAAGGGACTAACCAAGTGGTTGGTACCAAAGATAATTAACAGAACTATTGCTAAAAGCGGAAATCCTACACTTGACGATTTGGAAAAAGAAACAAACTATAAAAATTGGGTAGGATACTTTAAGCGATCAGGACGACTTGAAATCGGGGACGTAATGCAATTGCTAACAACTAATGAACTTAGTCAGGCAGAAAAGGATGCTTATGATGCACCATTCCCAGGTGAGGACTATTACAGAGCACCACGAAAAATGCCTGAAATTGTGGCAACAGACCTAAGTGAAGTAAATAAAGATTGGGTAAAACTTAAGCAATGGCATCATCCTGTATTGACCTTATTTAGTGATAAAGATCCGTTTCTGGCTGATCAGGGTTACGACAAAAAATTCCAGACCAATTTTAAAGGAGCTAAAGGTCAACCACATATCACTGTTAGTAATGCATCACATTTTCTGCAGGAAGATCAGACAGATATGCTGGTAAATCGCATCCTGGATTGGTTAAAACAAACAAGATTTTAAGTATAATACCTAAGATTCGCAAGTTTTTCTGTTTCCCGCTGATTGCGCAGATTATCGCAGATTTTTATTTATCCAAATAGGCGAATACACTTTTCAGCGAAAATCCGCGATATCTGCGGGCTATGAAATTCCACTTGCGGAATTAAGGTATAGCACAATTATAAACTCAAAAAAATTAAACACATGAAAATTTTAGTAGTAGGCGGAACAGGAATCATCGGTAAAGCAATTGTCGAATTATTAAAAGGTGAGCATGAAGTGATTGCCGTGGGCAAAAACAGCGGCGACTACCAGATAGATATTGAAGATAAAGCATCAATTACAAAGATGTTTGAAGATTTTAAGGACATAGATGGAGTCATATCAACCACAGGAATGGCCATGTTGGCGCCACTTGATCAAATTAGTGACGCCGATATTGATCTGGCTTTGAATAGTAAACTAAAAGGACAGGTTAATGTACTTCTTGAAGGTTTAAAGCATGTTAAAGATGGTGGTTTTATCACCTTAACAACAGGTACCGCCAGCCATACACCTTTCCCGGGAGCATCTGCCATAACAATGGCATGTGCGGGCTTAGAAGGTTTTGTTATGGCGGCAGAGGCTGAAAAAACAAAAGATATCCGCATTAATGTGGTGCGTCCGGCTTTGGTGACTGAATCAATGAAACTGTTTAACCTGGATGCTCCTTTTTCTGTGTCGGCTGATGATACAGCAAGAGTGTATAAAGCTGTGGCAGAACGAAACGAATCGGGGCAAATGTATAATGTAGACGAATGCCTTGTTGAATTGGATAAGTAAGAATGAATCTCCCATACGGTGTGCTTGTATGGGAGATAAATATTTAAAAGTATGAACAGCAGTATATCTGAAAAATTTCCGTACCATTCAAAATTTATAGATATAAAAGGAAGCCGGATTCATTATGTGGATGAGGGCGAGGGTGATCCTATTTTATTTATTCATGGCAATCCGACCTCTTCCTATATTTGGCGGAATATAATGCCACATGTGCAAGATGTTGGTCGGGTGATAGCACTGGACCTAATAGGATTTGGCAAGTCTGATAAACCAGATATTGATTATGGATTTGCCGATAGTTATGCTTACCTCGAGGCGTTTATTAAGAAGCTGAAACTTAAAAATATCACTCTTGTTGTGCAGGATTGGGGATCGGGACTTGGATTTCATTATGCCAATTTGCATCGTGATAACATTAAGGGGATCGCCTTTATGGAGGCCATGTATGAACAGAAAGACTGGAACAAGCTTTCTTTCAGTCTTAAAATGGCCATGAAGTTGATGCGTTCCCGCTTCACCAGCTGGTTGATGTTGGGTGTTGGAAATATGTTTGTTAAAAACATGTTGCCGGACTGGGTTGAAAGAAGGCTCACAGAAGAAGAAATGGCGAATTACCTGCATCCATTTAAGACATTAAAAAGCAGGAAACCTGTATATGTATTTCCAAGAGATGTTCCTTTAAAGGGAAGCCCCAAGCACACTGCCGATGCGGTTGATGCGTATAATCAATGGTTACAGCAGTCGGATATCCCAAAATTGTTTTTCTATGCTGATCCGGGGATGCTTATTCCCATAGAAGAGGTGGATTGGATTAAAGAGAACTTTCCAAATACAACTGCTGTTTCACTTGGGAAAGGTACCCATTTTGTGCAGGAAGATCATCCACACACCATTGGTGCTGAGCTAAAGAAATGGTATCAGAAATCTTTTAATCTTAATTAAGAAAGGGAGCATCAAAGCTCCCTTCCTGAACAATTATTTTTGTAAATTCTGTTTTGAAGTAAACAACTTTTCGAATACAAGATTTTTCCTTTCTTTAAAGGTACTTCCCTGATTCTGGGTTGATGTCATAATAGCTTCATTACCTTCCAGTTTCGCATGTGCCTCAATAGTTTTAGCCGAGTTTGTTTGGATTTTAACCCGATGAGTAGGTTGCTGTAAAACCTCATTGGTAAATGATGCAGCATTTAATGTGCTGATGCCGGATAAATAATTAGCTACCGAGGCCGAATCTAAAGCGATACCATCACTCATCCATACATTCTCGTTTTTAACCATGGTAAACGAACTATCGGCCGGATACTCAAACGTCAGTTTGTTAATCTCATCCTTGTTGACTTTTACCACTTGCTTGTTACGGAAGGCATCCGCATTACGATTGACGGAACTACCTAAGAAACCTTCTACAGCAAATACTTCCTCATCCTCACCACTTCGTACGTAAGTGGTCATGGTGCCTTGCTGACGCATATACGGATTTTGATTCGGCATTTGTTGTTTAGGCATTTGATAAGAGAACTTACCAATGTATAATTGAGCCAATTCGCCATTACTTCCCATCAGTTTCACCACTGAAGCCAATGAATCAGTCAACTCAAACTTCTCCCAGCGACTCTTATCTCGAGCCGCCAAACGGATGGGTTTAAGACCATTAATCTGGCTGATAAGATTAATGATCGTGGCGGCATCCCCGTTATAGTTATGTCCTTCGGACAATACACGCCATTGTTTTCCCTCTTTCTTCAATTCAATGTTTTGCCCCTTAAGTACCCGGGGTTGTATAATAAGGGATGTGACTTGCTCTGCATCTATATCAAATAGAACTGGTTTAAGAGTGTTGATACCCGTTGAATTATCCATCAATCGTACACCTACAGTTGTTATGAGTAAAGCACCAAATATGATACTTAAAGTTTTAAGTTTTACTTTTCTAAACATAGTTCTCCCCCTTTCTTTTTAGTCTGGTTAATTTTCTTCTTTGGTAGCGGTAAATACCTATAAAGAAGATGATAAGCAATGGAAGTGTGAAGTTGAGAATCTTTAAAAAGCTCTTATCGGCTTCTTCCAACTGATCAAGCGGGCGCATCTTCATTTGCTTGCTGCGTAATTGGATCAAGCCGGTATCATCACTCATATAGTCAATGGCGTTAACTACAAAGTTGGCATTATCGGGTTGTACCTGATGCATTTCCTGGCCGGTTCCATTCACAGCCAAATCACCATCGGTAATAACAACGATTTGATGCCCACCATCTTCTAATAAACCAGCTATAGCAATTCGCGGTGAATTAAAGTCGTTTTCGGTCCATTGACGTTCAATATTGAAATAAACAGGAGCTGCCTGCGTACCCGATTTATCAGATGTAAACACAAGTGGTGTGAATGTTTTGGTACTGTCTCCATTAAAATTGAGGGAGGAACCAAACTGCATCACCATTGTGCCCAGTCCTTCGGTAATGGGATGTTCGGCAAAATTGGATAAGATGGGTAAGTAAGGGAAGTTTATAGGACGATTAACTGTAAACATACCCTGACGTTGTTGTACATTGACCGTACCACAATTGGCATCCAATACAAAATCCTCTGCAACCGTTAATCCTTTTTTAGCCAACCAGTCTCCCATGCCGGTATATTTGGCGAAACCCATTCCTTGTTGTAGTTGGGCATCTACCTTATTGAACGACACCAGCAAGTTACCTCCCTGACTCAGGAATTCATCCACATACCGAAAGTGCTCAGCAGGAATAGAATCTTGCGGGTTGATCCATGCGAGTGTTTTGTACTTACTCAGGTTCACACTATCTGACAAGGTTACATCTTCTGGAACGTATAACACATCCAGTCCTTGCACAACCTGGGCCATTGCTGCTAATCCGGGCTCGCCATGTCCGGTAATAAAACCGATGGCATCCTTCTCAGGTACAGTCATCTTTTTTATGGCTGTGCTTAAAGCATACTCCATCTGTGCACCGGGCTGAATAAATGGAATGGTCTCGGTGTCTTCACCAATTTGAATAACTGCCCCCATAAAAGCCTTCTTAGTAGTTGTCTGGTCTTTTTCACGGGCATTGATCATCACGGTTTGAATACCTGCCTGAACAGCCTTTTGCTCCTGAATAGGATCTTCATTCGGGTTAATAAACTCGTATACGACCTGCTGACCTGATCGCGTAGCGTATTCGGCCAATAAATCTTTAAAGTCCTGACGAAGCTGATCAAACTGCGGTTGCAAGCCCTCAGAGAAGTAAGCCGTAACAGTTACCGGCTCTGTAATGCTTTCCAGTATATCTTTGGTTGTTTCGCTTAATGTATAACGTTGATCCTCGGTAAAGTCGATGCGGAAAAAGAAGCGGTTAGCTAGCATATTGACCAGTACCAAAATCCCGATTATTAAGACGATGTACGTATTAAATCGACGTTTGTTTAACATGATTTTGCTGTTTAGTTGATGTTACGTTTAACAAGTGAAAGTTCAGAGGCCATCAGACCCAGCATAATGATTGAGGCGAAATAAATGATATTCTTACTATCGATTACTCCGCGAATAATACTTTGGTAGTGATACTGCATGTCCAGGTAGCCCAATACATCACCAGTGGTGCCAGAAAAGGCCGATGCGCTGATACCAAAAAGAATTTGGAAAAAGATGCCGATAATCAGAGCCAGCAAAAAGGCAACAATTTGATTGGAAGTAACACTGCTGGCAAATATTCCCAGACTAATATAAGCTGCACTCATAAGTAATAGTCCCAGATAGCCGGTAAGTACCGAACCATGGTCGATGGGTCCAATGGAAGCGATTGAAATATAGTAAGGAATGGTTAAAGCAAGCGATATCACAATGAGTGAAAATGTGGCCAGAAACTTACCCGTTACTACCTGCCAGTCAGATACCGGTTTGGTTAGCAGTAGTTCTATGGTTCCGGTTTTATATTCTTCGGCAATCTGTTTCATGGTGAGTGCCGGAATGAAGATAAAGAGGGTCCAGTAGGCAATGCCAAAAAAGGGTTGCATTGTGGCCCTGTTAATAAAAAATACATCATTGTTGCCATATAGCCAGGTGAAGAATCCACTTAAACCCAGAAATACAACGATTAATATATAAGCCATCAGGGAATCGAAATACCCTTTCAGCTCTCTTTTTGTAATGATCCAAATTTGTTTCATTGTTCTAATTTTTAAATCCTGCAACCAAGTCCTTATTATAGGCATCGCAGGTCAAACTGAAAGATTAATTCTCTTTCGTTAATTCACGGAATACATCTTCGAGGTTCTTTTCTACAGGTGTGAGCTGTGTCAGATACCAACCTTTTGCAGAGCAGAGCTTAAAGATAGCTTCACACGATGATTGTCCGCCCTGGCTCTCTACTTCAAGCAACTGGTTGTTATCTTCGGCAAAGGATACCACATCGATCTCTGATAAACCGTTCAATGCGTTGTAAACCTCATTTTTTTCTCCACCGCTAATGCCTACCTTCAATATTTCTTTGCCCTGAGCCTGATTTCTTAATTCGTCGGGCGTACCATTGGCAACAATTTTCCCTTTGTTGATGATTAACACACGGTCACAGGTAGCTTCAACTTCTGCCAGGATGTGCGAACTCAGGATAACCGTTTTTTCCTTCCCAATTTCTTTAATCAACTCGCGGATTTCTATAATTTGGTTAGGGTCCAGACCGGTTGTTGGCTCATCCAGTATCAGTACTTCCGGATCGTGAATTAATGCCTGTGCCAGGCCCACACGCTGACGATACCCTTTCGACAGTTCACCAATCTTTTTGTGTTTCTCAGCGTTAAGTCCGCATATTCTCACCATTTTTTGTAGCTGAGTTTCCAGCACGGCTTTGTCAACGCCTTGTAATTCGCCGATAAATGCTAAATAATCCATCACTGGCATGTCCAGATACAATGGATTGTTCTCTGGCAGATAGCCAATGTTTTGTTTGACATCATCGGGTGATTGCATCACTGATTTACCGCCCACCAGGATATCGCCTTCATTGGGTGTAATGTAGCATGTAATGGCCTTCATGGTAGTTGTTTTACCAGCACCATTAGGGCCAAGAAAACCCAATATCTCTCCTGTTTTTACTTCAAACGAGAGTTCGTCTAAAGCTTTTTGGGCACCATACGTTTTAGTAATGTTTTGTACGCAAATGTCCATTTCGATATATGTTTTATGAAATTGTCATGTAAGAGTCCCAAAAATAAAAGCGGGTAAAAAAACATCAAAAAAACGATGCCGACTTTAACTTTCTTTTAACCTGAAATATGTTAAATTGGCGTGTGCTAAATGCAATAGTGACAATAAAATCATGACGATACCAAAAAATATTATATATGCTTTCGGTGAATCAATTGATCGAAGGAAAACGTTTATTTCTCAGTGCCTTATTGAATGTTCCCCAGTACCAGGAAGGAGCTTTCCCAGTGCGTTAATGGTCGAAACATACTATCTTTAGTATCTTTTTACCTAGGTAAAAATTACACTATTACTTAGGTGAAAGTATATTATTACCTAGGTAAAACTTACTGAAAGCTACTTTGATAATTCACAAGTAAACGTTTGAAGAGTCATATATGCACTGAAGAACCGGCAACAACATTAAGGGTTTCTGTACATGTGCAAGCTTGTTGTTTTGATCAGATGCCTGGTTTGGTGGCTCTCAGCATTTCGCGCTTTCCCTTAGGGCCGGGCAAGCGTTCAACAGTAAAGCCAACTGCCTGCATCGTGCGGCGAACCACTCCTTTGGCACAATAAGTAGTTAGAATACCTCCAGGGTTCATGGCATTATATAGCTTTTTGAAAATTGCTTCATCCCACATTTCAGGTTGAACTTCAGGTGCAAATGCATCGAAATACACAAGGTCATATGATTTGTTGAAGGCGGTTGAGGTAAGATCGGTCTCATCCTTTAGTAAGGTGAAGTTATTTTGCAGTTCAGCTTCTTCGTTCCATGTTAGGTTGTGTAGCGTATAGAGAAGTTCATTTTCTGCATCGTTTTTACCAAAGTTAAGCTGTGTAGCTGATTCAGCTGTTAAGGGGTATTTTTCTAATGCATGATAAAATATAGACTTATCACCTTTGTTTAGAGCGGTTAAAAAGGCATTGAGGCCAGTTCCTAATCCAATCTCCAGAATGTTTATGCTTGTTTTAGTGCAATGATTTAAAGCCGGTTCAATAAATACGTGCATCGATTCATTGTATGCACCATTCACCGAGTGGTAATGTTCATCCAACTCAGGTACAAACAAAGTGTGCGAGCCATCAGCTGATACCTTTAACTCAACTTTTCGTGATTTATCTTTTAACCAGTTATTGCTCATACTATAGTGTTTTTGCTAATTGAACCACAAATCTCGCAAATTACACGAATTTGATACAATTTATGGATTCATTTAATTAGCAAATTACACGTTTGAATTCGAGAGATTCTGCTCCAAAATTAACTAACAGACCAACTTTGTGATTTGATATTTTAAGATAGTTAATGATTTGAGCATAATGGATATCATCTAATTCTTACACCGCTTTAATTTCTATAATTATTGAATCAAAACAGATAAGATCTGCTTTGTATTTCTTTTTCAAGACAGTTCCCTTATAATCAATTTGTAAATCAACTTCGTTTTGGAACGGAATATTTTTTGAATTTAATTCAATGGTCAATGCTTCGTGATATACGGCTTCTAAGAATCCTGATCCAAGTGTTTTATGAACTTCCATGCAGCAACCAATAATATCGTAACATTCTTGTTTGAGGATAAAGTTTTCTTTCATAGTAGAGTGAATGGCTATAGTACAAATTTAAAAATTACAACCACAAATTTCTCAAATTACACAAATGGGATAATAAGCGATGTGTTGGTGCAATTGACTAAGTTGATTCTATTTATTCATTTGTAGTTTGTGAGTGCTTTGCTCTAATGACGCAAATTAAAATCCACTGGTGGATTTTAATTTGCGTCATTTGTGGTTTGAAATTTAATTATTGAGTAAATGTGGTTATTTAAGAATTATAACCACAAATTTCTCAAATTACACGAATAAGATAAGATGCGATGTATTGGTTAAGAGGTTGATTAAGTTATTACTATTTATTCGTTTGTAGATTGTGGTGCTTTACTTTAATTACACAAAAGCTATATCCACTGCTGGATTTAAATTTGTGTCATTCTTGCAATATGTGGTTTGAAGATTAATTCACATCCTCAATTTTAATTTGCTGACGCTGACGAGTGGGTAATAAGGATAATCTAAAACGCTTCTTATTTGTTTTGTCGTTACCGTTTCCATGTAATACAGTCATGTACCAGCCCATAAGTCCGACTCCTTTTACCACACTTGACAAGCTAATAGCCCACCAAATACCCAACATGCCCAGGTATTTTTCTAGTGAAAGTACCATAGCCGCAGGTACACGCGCTCCTGTAAAAACAATACCTATAATAGATGGTGGAACGGTTCGTCCTATACCATTAAAAGCACCCCGGGTAATGATTTCAACGATCATAAATATTTGTGAGACGGCCAATATCTTCAGGTAAACAATTCCCATTTGAAGTGGCTCAGGTTCGCGCAGGAACAGAGAAAAGATTTCCCTGCCAAAAACAATAAAAGAAATCGTTACGATGGTACCTAGAAAAATACCAATGCCTAATGTTGTGTAATATCCTTTCTTGATACGGCCCCAGTTATTTGCTCCAAAGTTCTGACCGGTAAAGGTTCCCAAGGCAGTTGCAAATCCTGATGAGGTCATCCAGGAGATTGCTTCTATCTGCGCACCAACACTTTGTACAGCAATGGGAATATCACCCCACTTGGTAATCATGCGTGCCAGAATTAGTGCAAAGCAAGCAAATAAAGAGCTTTCTGCCGCCACCGGTGTTCCGAGTTTAAATATCTTTAGCGAGATTTCTTTGCTTAATCTGAATCGTTTGAAATCCGGATTAATGATTTCTTTTTTCCATATAAACCGGACGCAAAATATGCTGAATACTACCACTTGTGCTATCACAGTGGCCCAGGCCGCACCTTGAACGCCCAAAGCAGGGAAAAAAGCAAAACCGAATATCATCAGTGGATCGAGGAGCATGTTGAGCCCGAGTCCTACAAGCAAATAGTAGAATGGCAGACGGCTGTTGCCTACACCATTATAAATACCCTGAAAAGTAGGATTGATGAAGGTAAAGACAAAACCCAACGAAACTAAGCGAAGGTAGCTGATAGCACCATCTTCAACGATACCCTTAGACAGGCGAAATATTCCGATTAGCTGAGGTGCAAATATCAGTGATATACCAGCAATAAGTATTGAAAGTAATAAAGCCCAAAACAAGGAGTGGCGTGCAAAACGAGCTGCTGTTTCCGGCTCTTTACGCCCCAGAGCTTGCGAAACACCCACTTCTGCTCCAATTCTGGTGACCAATAAAATGGACATACCCAACCAGATGTAGAATCCGGCACTTCCTACAGAAGCAACAGCATTACTGCCCAACTGTCCTAACCAGATCATATCCGTAAGGTTATAGGCCATCTGCATCAACGATGTGCCGATAATGGGTAATGCCAGTTTAACCAATTGTTTAAATATTGGTCCTTGCGTTAGGTCAACAGATTTATTCATACCAGCTGCGAAGATAGTCTATATTTGATGGATGAGATATGATTATTGAGGTTATTATCTTATACTCTGCTCTCACCTCTGGCCTCTCATTTCTTACCTCTTTTCCTCCGTCTTCTGTCACCCGTCCATTATTTTATAACTTGCGGTTCAAAACAGGAACTTTTGTCTCGTAAAATTATCCATATCGATATGGATGCTTTCTTTGCATCGGTTGAGCAACGTGATTTTCCGGAATTACGTGGTAAACCTGTTGTGGTTGGTGGTAATAGTGACCGTGGTGTGATTGCCGCTGCCAGTTATGAGGCAAGGAAATATGGTGTACGATCAGCCATGTCGTCCAAAGTGGCTTTACGTCGTTGTCCACACTTAATATTTCAAAAGCACCGTTTTGATGTGTATAAAGAAGTATCGCGTCAGATTCGGGAAATCTTTTATGAATATACTGATCTGGTTGAGCCATTATCTTTGGATGAAGCTTTTTTAGACGTGACGGATAACAAAAAAAGTATCGAATCAGCTACTCAGGTTGCTCGTGAGATTAAACAGAAAATCTTTGAGACGACTGGATTGACTGCTTCGGCCGGGGTAAGCGTTAATAAGTTTCTGGCTAAAGTCGCCAGTGATCAGCGTAAACCCAATGGGATGTTTATCATTAAACCCAGTGGAGTTCAGGCTTTTGTGGAGCAATTACCCATTGAAAAGTTTTTCGGAGTTGGTAAGAAAACAGCTGAGAAGATGCATCAGCTTGATATTCATAAAGGAAAGGATTTATTGCGCTTCGACCTGCCACGAATGCTTCATCACTTTGGCAAAGCAGGACATTACTTCTTTAATATCGCCCGGGGAATCGATGAGCGACCAGTTCATCCACATCGTGAGCGTAAATCGGTTGGGATTGAAAATACTTTTGGTAAAGACTTGCGTGACAAACAGCAGATTGAACATGAAATTAATCGGCTTAAGGAAGGTTTGTTGAAGCGCTTATCAAAGAGTGGAAAATCTGGTAAAACATTAACTCTCAAAGTGAAGTTTGATAATTTTGAGCAAATAACACGCTCAAAAACCCTGAATGAACGGATAAGCGAAAACTTACTTAATGAGCTATCGGATGAGTTGGTAAATGAGGCGCCTTTAAACAGGCCAATTCGTCTTTTGGGATTAACCGTTTCTAATTTTAAAGAGGAGTCAGAAACGGAGGCTCTTCAGCTGAAAATTAATTTCAGGGATTAAGATTGTGATAAATACTCATTAATAATGCGCGTTTTATCACTGATATCCTGGGTTATACCATTGACAGAAATGGTTGCTCCTGAAATAGAATCAATATTTTTTCCAACCTCCAGGTCTTTCTCGCTGGTGTCATAACCAACAAATTGTTTCAGCCATCCTTTAGCTGTTACTTCGTGTCCATGAGTGGCTTGGTAGTTAAAAACTTTTACTAATACCACTTCATTTTGAGCATTAAACAATACCAGGTAGTCGAAATATTCAGAGTCGCTACCTTGTGATAATGTATTTGGCATGGAACAGCCACCTGCACGGCAGCTGTTCACACGTCCAATATACATATGCTTTATATCCGAATCAGCATTATCGCTTTTAACACTAAAGAATTTACCTTGTAAGTCGCTTGTTATCTCCTGAGGTAGTGTTATTTCACTTACCTGCGGGTTAATTAACTTGCAACTTTTAACAAGAGTTTTCTGAATTGCTTTATGTTGGTAATTGATATCACCACGTCCAAAAGCACTACAGCAAAGTGTAACTAAAAGAATGGTTAATACTGATTGTTTCATCATTATTAGAACATTATACCAAATCCGGCATTAAACGTTTTTGAATATTCATCATCCGCAGCTGATTTTACAAACTGCATGTCTGCTTTTAATACTGCGTTTTGAGTTAGCTTTAGTGTTAAACCAGTTGTGATGGCTTTCACATCGTACGCATCATTCTGAGCAATGTTACCCTCTACTTCTTTGTGAGTGTTGTAAGCCTCATAACGAACAAAAGGAATCAGGTCAGTTTTTACATCATCCAGATGTTTGAAAACGTTGTAGCCAGCCTCTACATAATAACCAAACATAGAGCTACCAACATCGTTACCAGTAAATTCGTTATACTGCTTTGTGTTTGATAAAGATGTATGGTAATATTGACCACGTAATTGTAAACCACCGTAAGTATAGCGAGCATCCAAACCAATCATTGCCATACCAATAACTGATGAGTCGGCTGCAGCAACGGCTTCTTTATCACTTTTGTTCAAACCATCGTACATTGTACTTTGTGAATCGCCAAAATACCCTGATAATCCAACATTTAATCCTCTGATTCCGAAATACTCAACTTTACCAGTGAAGTTCGCTGAGCTTACATAAGCCTCAGCACCCTTCTGACGGCCTTTGCGTAATCCGTTTTTGCCGCTGAACTTACCAGAACCATCATATCCATTAAATCCGCCAACAACGTAAGCCTGGTAACGAATAGAAGCAGGTAAAACATTACCAGTAAAACCAGCACCAATCTCACGCCAAGTTGTTGGAGCAATGTACTTGTCGATTAATGGACGTTCCACGCCATTGAAAGTGTTTGGTTCGTGATATTCGTTGACAATACCCATCGGTATCAACATTAAACCACCACGAAACTGTACAGCATTGCTTAGTTTATGCTGAATGAAAGCTTGTTCAACGTACACTTCTTTAACGTGCTCAAACTCAAGCTCTGTTACAAATTGGGTTTTATCATTAAAGTTGTATCCGAATAACATAACTACGCGGTGAACATCAAGTTTACCGTTGTTATAAGTGTCCGAATTAAGTTTTTGATTGAAATGTGCCTCTCCATATCCCCCAATGGTTAAGCCTTGGTTTGAATTTAATAAGCGCTGAGCAGAGTTCAACTGTTGCTCGTCAGCATTATTTTGTGCAAATAGATTAGATACAGCTGCAATGATTGCAGCAAAAAGTACAATTTTTTTCATTTTAATTTGTGTTTCCCTTTAATATGTATCACATCCTATAGATTGTGATGATTGCGTTAATTATTTTGTGACAAAATTATAGGATTAGCCCTTGGTAAAGAATCCCTAATAATGGGGAATTATTAGAAACTCATAACAAGTTGTGATATTAGAAGAGGTGGTGTAAGTTGCATTGTAATAGGGCAGTATATGT
Organism: Carboxylicivirga sp.; assembly: GCF_982718395.1. NCBI lineage: Bacteria > Pseudomonadati > Bacteroidota > Bacteroidia > Marinilabiliales > Marinilabiliaceae > Carboxylicivirga > Carboxylicivirga sp. The sequence continues at coordinate 67,765 of NZ_CEXQWX010000004.1, read as the reverse complement.
GTTTGTTCAAACCTTCTTTATATCGCTACTACAACATACTACCAACATTTGGGGATAAAAAAACTTCCACCTTTTAAAGATGGAAGTTTATTTTGTACGTGATGCGTGATTATAGTTCGTTTGTTTCTTTCGAGATAGACAGGAATCGATCCATCATATCCTTTCTCAGATTTTGATAAAACGCTTTCACCATTTTAGGGTTGTCTTTGCCATCTGGATGATTGGCCTTGGCTACTAAATCATTTCTGAATTCGATAGCCTTCACCATTACTTCAGCAATCTTATCATTGTCTACATCATCTTTTACCAGTTGCTTTACATACGCCTCAGTAACCAACTCAGAAGCAAGAAAGTTGATGTCTTTTTTTAATTCTCTAACACTAGCCATATTGTTATGTTTTAATGTAATAAATACGGTACAAATGTAACCATTAATTTAATATTTATAAGGCGGTTTTTTTGATTTGCTTATAAGTGGTGTTTTAAGGGGAAGAGGGTTTAGGGACAGAATGAGAATTAAGCAATCGATTGATAATGTATGATTTTTCTGTGTTGAAATTCAATTAATTACTCAATATATTGAAGATTCATTTAAAAGTTGAATGTTATGAAAGTTATCCAAACCTCCTTTTTATTAGCAATAATTCTTGTAGTCTGTAGTTCACCTGGAAATCAAAACTTGCCTGTACTACCTTCCTGGAATGAAGGGAATGCTAAGCAGCAGATTATTGATTTTGTTGAACGAACAACAGTGACATCAAACGCAGATTTCATTGAAGTAAAAGATCGGATTGCTGTTTTTGACATGGATGGTACCATCCTGCTTGAAAAGCCCGATTATGTTCTTTTTGATTTTACGGTTAGAGAAATGCACAAGCGTATGCAAGAAAAACCCGAATTAAAAGAAAAGCAACCGTTTAAAGCTATTGCAGAAGATGACTGGGATTACTTTAAAACAGTAGGATACTTAGACGATAAAGGTCTATTTAGTGTGTTGTTATTTGCGACAGATGGTTTTACAAATCAACAATATCAGGATGCTGTTGATAACTATTTCAAGGAGGTTGTTGATGAGCGCTTTGGAATTTCCTATAATTATTTGGTTTATAAACCAATGGTTGAGTTGGTTGGCTATTTACAAGAACACGATTATCAAGTTTATATCGTTTCCGGCTCTGATCCGCAATTTACAAGAACTTTTTGCGAAGAATCCATTGGTATACCCAAAACAAATATCATTGGGACAACTGTTTTAACAAAATTTGAAGAAGAAGTGGGGCAATCCCGTTTGGTGCGGCAACATGAGTTTGTTAAGCCCATTAACGATCTGGCCGGTAAGCCTGTTAATATTTTGAATAAAATTGGCAAGGTACCTGTAATAGCTATTGGTAACTCAAAGGGAGATTACCATATGCTGCAATACTCGAAAAATGCACCCCTTAGTTTACAGATGCTTGTTAATCATGATGATTCGGTGCGGGAATATGAGTACAATCATATCGAATTAAAGGAGTTATGCAAGGAGAAAGATTGGGTTGAAATTAGTATGCAAAAAGATTTCAAAGTCATCTTTTAATTATTGACTACATTTGAACAACAGTCATATTTGTTCGTTAAAAATATTGATTTTTCGGACTTTTCACGAGCTATGTGATAATGAATAACTTAAAAACTAAATTATGAAAAAGTTGATTTTTGTATTGCTGCTGGGGATCGGAGTTTTTAGTACACAAGCGCAAGAAGTAGGGTTAAGGTTTGGTGGTTCAAACGGATTAGGTGGTGTTGCGGTAGATGGTATTTTCTCTATGGGACAATTTAGTCGTGTCCATGCAGATGTCGCAATTTGGGATGGTTATTTAGGCGTTGATGCTCTTTGGGATTTTATTTATCGTCCGCTTGGAGAAGAAGCCTTTAACTGGTATGTAGGTTTTGGACCTTCAACATTAATTGGTGATGAGTTTTGGTTAGGAGCTTCAGGAGAGATAGGGTTGGAGTACCGTTTTCAGGAAGTACCAATTGCTTTAGGATTAGATTGGCGTCCTACATTATGGATCATTGATAATACAACCTTTGGTGTTGATTCATTCGGATTAAATATCCGTTGGGTTTTTGGTGGATCCAAATAATTTATACTCATAAGTTAAAGCCTGCTACTTCTTTTTAGCAAGCTTTTTAGTAATGTAATCACTAAAAAACGACCATTCATCTACAAAAAACTATCGTTTACCAAATACTGTTTTTTTATCAAGATAATTGAAGTGATGTTGTGTAAGCCTTTGTTATCTTTGGAATTGCTAAACCAAAACCCTGGAAAGTGTTGAGAGGAAAAGTGTATTTGTTGAAAACTTGTAGTACTTGCAAGAGGATATTAAAGCAAGTTAGAGATTTCGGAGATTTTGATGTTAGAGATGTTAAGACTAATCCATTGGATATTGACGAAATTGATAGTTTGGCAAAACGGGCTGGAGGTTACGAATTAATTTTTAATAAGCAATCTCAAAAATATCGACAACAAGGCTTAAAGAATAAAGATTTATCTGAGGATGATTATCGACAACTTTTAAGCGAAGAATACACATTTTTAAAAAGACCCGTTTTCTTGATTGATGATAAAATATTTGTTGGAAACAGTAATACAACGGTTGATTTATTGACAAAATATCTGGCAACAACAAATAAATAAGATATCCGTTACTACCTAACCCAAATTTTAGAACACGTAGTAATAAAAAGGCTTCCCCACGGGAAGCCTTTTTTTGTGTTATTCCAGAAGTAATTTATTGAGTTTATTAATTACTTTTTCCTTCGTATCATCCGGCAAAGTATTTATTCGTGTTAAATGTGATCCGCCTGGCGCAACAGCGCGAGAGGTATTGCTCAATTTAGAATTATCTATAGAAGTGGCTCCCCAAGGATCATTTTGACCAATTATGGCAATCATTGAAGGGTTTGTTGCTTCCAAATCTCGCATAACTTTATTCATCGTTGGTAAGAATCGAAGTGTATCTCCACCCGGAGCAAACATGCAGCTGCTAATTGTATCTGTTCTATATCCTTTTAAATGTGGTGCGAGGTCACCTGGTACGTATGCATAATATCCCAATTCTTTATAAGCCTGATAAAAGAATGGTTTAATGTCTTCCCAGCTTTGATCCGATACATAGCTTATATCGCTTCCGGTCCGTAGGTGCTTAAATATTTCATTCATAGATGCATCAGAAGAAGGAATTGTTTGAGGTTTACTACCCCATTGCCAAAACGAGAATGGATATTCTAATACTACCAGATCAAATGCTTTGTCATATCCCATTCTGAACGTGTATCCTTTTTCTTGAGCGTATTCTTTAAATAAAGGCATTAATTTATCCCGGTTCTTAAGGACAGTTAATTGAAAGTTACGAATCTGTTCTCTTTCTGTTTCTGTACCAACTGATTCAAAGAAGTCAAATAAACGAGTGTCTTCTCTCGCCAGGTTAATTGGCGCTACATAAGGTACTGTAACATCAACGTCATTGGGGAAGAATGCCCGATGGAAAATGGCAGTTTGACCTCCTTTGCTTATACCGGTTGTGGCCCATTTTTTTGTATAGAGCTTTTTAAAGAACTGAATGATGCGATGGTGATCATTGGCAGCTTGTTCAACAGTGAGGTATTGCCAGTCAATACTATCAGGTTGAGATTTCGCAAAAAATCGGTGCTCTACAATGATCTGGTTGGCATTGGTTAATTTGGCTAACTCGGATGTATAATTACGTTTGGCTGAGTACCCTTCTGTAACCATCACAACAGGTGCCTCATTGTTTTTGTGAGATAACCATATGCGTTGTTTAAAACTTCCTTTTTCCGGATGTCGATGATCTAAGGGCTGGTTAAACCAGATAAGCCACGATTGCTCAAATAAGCTAGAATCGGTTTTTATTTTTTCAGCAGAAATAATATCAGATAATGCAAATAACTCTCCTGGCTCATGAAATGTAGTTTGGCAACAACTTAAAATAGAAATGAGCCCAATAGTAGCGAATAAGTTTCTGAACGTTACAGATTTGATGTTATAAATAGATTTCATTGTCTTGGGATTAAAATATTATGGATTGTCATCCATTGATTCAGTATTTTGTTATGACATACAGCTTGCTTGGCACTGAATAGTTATGTTTTAACTATTAATTTTTAAGGACTTGTTTTTAGATGAAAGACTTTCATATCTTATCACTCTTTGGCAAGACAATTAGGCAAGTTTTGTTGTATGGTGGTTTTTAATATTCCTTATTGGAAAGGAATATCCAGGGAAGAAGAAACTTCAATTTATCCAGCATTCATATAGCCCTTTGCCAGACTTATTGATTGGATTATAGTGCTTTGAAGTTAAATGCATTTTATGTAATTGAGGGAACTAATTTATGGAATAATAAATAGTTATAAAAATGTTGGGACTTATTTAAAATTAATCAATGCATGCAGTCGAATACTATTACCGACTTCATACTTATAAAGATACAGTGATGGACGTAAAATAATTTCGTTAAATAATTCGACTATTTTGCAACCTTATTCCAATTAAAACAGTAATAAAGTATAGCTTAAAGTAAAGGGTTGGACGGTAAAAAATCTTTTAGCTCATTTTTGGGGCTATTTATTACGAATAAGCGATGTTGATATGTGGGTTGGATAAAGTATGTAATTACTTTATGAATATGTGTACACTCGTGTGAGTGTTTACTTAACTGTGTATGACCTAATAATTGATACTATGCGGAATTGCTTGTTTGTATTCTGTTTTTGTTTGTTGCTGATATCTTTTGATTCACCTGCACAGGTTGGCAGAGAGTTTTGGTTTGTGGCACCTGATATCACGGTAGGACATGGAGATCAGCCTATTGTGTTTAGAATAACTACTATTGAAACTGCAGCAAATGTAACAGTCAGTATGCCTGCTGATGGTGGGCGTGTGATCAGTAATCTGACAATTAATGCACAAACACAGGAGCGTGTTGATTTAGACAAAGATATTGTTGAAAATCATCCTTCCGACAAGGTCAATGATAAAGGAATATTAATTACTTCTGATGCTGATATTACCGTTTATTATGAAGTAGCTAATGGTGTTAATCCTGATAAATTTACTTTAAAGGGGCCAAATGGAATTGGAACGGAGTTTTTTGTTCCATCTCAAAATACTTTTAGAAATAAACCACGCTCACCTTTGGCGACTGAGAAAATTGATATTGTTGCTACTCAGGATGAGACAACCATTACAATTATTCCAACCGAAGATGTTGTAGGACATGCAAGCGGCGTTGAATATACTGTAACGCTTAACAGAGGGCAGACCTATTGTATAGAAAACCGGGATGATGTTACACCTGGCTCATCATTGGCTGGTACCTATATTTCTTCAGATAAAGATATTGCAGTAACCATTAGTGATGACAGTATCTGGCAAGGAAGTGGCTTTGGTCCGTATGATTTAATTGGAGATCAATTGATCCCAACTTCAATGATTGGTACTGAGTACATCGCTGTCAATCCAAACCCTGATACACGAACCATAAATAAAGTTTATGTTTTAGCTACACAGGATGATACTTACATATCAGTTGTATACGACTCTCGAACTATGACTAAACGGTTAGATAAAGGCGAGCAACTTGAATTGGATATTGAAGGAAATGCATTGTATATAGATGCTGATAAACCCATTTATGCCTACCAACTGGCTAGTCTTTGGAATAGATCAGGAAACGAAATGGGAAGTGCTATACTACCAAGCACAAGTTGTACTGGTTCCAAAACGGTGAGTTTTGTTCGAACGTTTAATTTAGAGTTTTGGGTGCAGTTACTCACACAGCAGAAGAATATCAATTCCTTTGTTTTTAAAGATCAGAATGGAAATATAAGAAACGATCTGGGAGCTATAACCTGGAAGGAAGTAGAGGGTACAGATAACGGAACGGCAGATGAGATATGGTATTCAGGTATTATACAGTTGGATATTACAACCGGAGCACCTCATACGATTGAGAATACAAGTGGTTTATTCCATATTAGTATCCTGGATGAAAATCAAGGTAGTACGAGCTACGGTTACTTTTCTTCATATGGTCAACTACAATTGGAAGGGCCTACACAAGAATGTCAGGGGAATGAGATTGTTCTTCGTACAGCCGAACCAATGAAAACTTATAACTGGTTTTCAGAGCACACAGGTAATACAGTTCTTTCAACAGATCCTACCTTATCAGTAACGCAATCCGGAACATATTGGGTAACCGCGGAGGTTAATTTTGGAGGATGTGAGCTGACCGATAGTCTTTATGTAGAGTTTCTGTTGCCGGAATTTGAATTGGGTAATCATACAGTTGTTTGTCCCGGAGAAACAGTTGATTTTCAGGCGCCGGATGGATTAGGTGATTATGAATGGTTTGATGGATCAACAGGTAACACTACATCATTGGTTGTAGGTGCAGGAGATGTGCAGGATGTTTGGTTGACAGTTACAGATGATTTGAACTGTTCAAATACAGATCGAAAGCAGGTTTCAACACATGCGCTTCCTGTTATTAATCTCAATACAACTGAGCTTTGTGCCGGAGAAAGAGTAATTGCTGATAAAACAAATATTGACCGTTTTGAATGGACTTTTAATGGAACTGTGTTAAATACCGATCCAACCCAAAACTTTATTGATCCTCAGGTATCGGGCACATATACACTTTCCGTATGGGGTACAGAAGGATGTCCTGTTTCACAGAATTTTGATATTACGGTTCATGATTTACCTGATTTCACTGTTATAGATCAATTAGGGTGTGTGGCTGCAACAACAACCATTAACGCACCTCTTGTTGGAGCCGGATATACTTATTTATGGTCGGACAATTCAACAGCTTCGAGTTTTGATGTGAATTTAGCAGGTGATTATTGGTTAGAAATAACCGATGCTTATGGATGTAGCACCCGAGATGAATTTAATTTTGATTTCTTGCCTCCTGAAGAAATTGATTTGGGACCAGATAGAATTGAGTGTGCCGGAGTTACTTTAGAGATTGATCAGGGGGCAGACTATTCAAATTTCACATGGGAATTTAAAAAGGAAGGAACAGTTTCCTATCAATTGTTAACTACTCCAACACCTGAATATAAATATACAATAGTTGATTCTAAGGCTGAAAATAGTGGTGATTATCGAGTATCAGCCATTAATAAATATGGATGTGCAGTCACTGATCATGTTAATGTAAAATTTCAAACAACCAGTCCGCCTAAATTAACAGTGGACAGGAAGTTGTGTCTAGGAGAGGACATTACCATTGAAGCTTCATCGATATATACTGATTATGATTGGTTTCATAATGGTAATCCATTACCAGCCTTTACAGGTCAGAACAAAATTGTAGTTAATTCACCAGGTATTTATACTGTTAGCGCAACATATGAAGCATGTATTAAAGAAACTGATATTGATGTTAAGGAATACGCCATTCCATCTGTTAGTTTAAATGCTCCATCCAATATTTGTACAGATTCTACAGGGGTTATTGATGTAGCAATGTTTACAGAAGGTGATACAACTTTTCATTACCTGACTTTTGATGATGGTATAAAGCAATATCCAGATTGGACAACAGCCCGGAATCATGTCAATTCGGCAGGAACCTATAAAGTAATTGCTTTTGATAATGCAGGTTGTTCAGCTACCGATGAAGTTGTAGTTGCTGAGTTTCCGGTGACAAACCTTGGACTAATTGATCCACCATCTACATGTGAAAATATAGATATCATATTGAACAATCCAATTGGGAACGCTCTTTCGTATGACTGGTACAAAATTGAGGCTGATGCAGACAATCATTTGGTAAGTAATGCTTCCTGGGCAACCAATGTAGCGGGATCATACAGGTTATTTGTTGAAGATATAAATGGTTGTGGAAGCACAGATACGGCTGTTGTTTTGACTCTACCTGTCCCAACTGTTGATTTAGGAGATGATCGCGAAATGTGCGAAGATGATCAGATTGTAATCGATGCTGGTTCAACATATGCTTCATACCGATGGAATGGAGATGATAATTTAACTGAATCGTCCCTGGTAGTTACAACTTCAGGTAATTATAGCGTTGAAGTTGGAAATGTTCACGGTTGTACAGCATCAGATAATGTACAAATAGATGTTAATCCAATACCTCATTTTGTCGTTGATGATGTCTCTGTTTGTTCAGGACAATTAGGAATGCTAACAGCCCCTGCCGGATTAACCAATTATCAATGGTCTAATGGCGAAACAAGTCCAACAATTAATGTTACTAAGGGAACATATGTGCTTTCTGCAGAAACAGACAAAGGTTGTGTTGGGAGTGATGAAGCCAAAGTAATTTGGTATCCGATACCAGAAGTGAACATCGGAGCTGATACAGCCATCTGCCCGGTTGATATTCTGCAGCTTGAGGCAACAAATGGTTTTGATTATTATAAGTGGCACAATGGAGATATCGGAAGGTTCACCTATGCCGATTACTCCGATACTGTTAATGTTGTAACAGTTAGGGATGCCAACAATTGTTGGGGATTTGATACTCGAATGGTACATGCATTACCTGCACCAGATTACGAACTTTGTCCCGATACTGCTGTATGCACTAGCGATACAATAATGCTTGATGCAGGTGTTGATTATCTCGAATATAGGTGGAATGATGGAAGTCGCTTCCCGCTTTATGAGGTGACTCAAGCAGGTAAATATTGGGTAAATGTGCTGGATGGTTGTTTCTGGCTAAGCGATACTACAACCGTTGTTTATAACGAAACTCCAGTAATTACAAGGTTAGATACAATGATATATGGACAGATTGGTGTATTGGCAGAAGGAGGTACCGAGCCTTACCGATATGCCATCAATGATGAAGAGTGGCAGGAGGAGAATGTGTTTAAACAACTGGAAAACGGAAGGTATATAGTTCAGGTGCAGGATATTAATTTGTGTATGACAATAGATACGGTTGAAATTAATTCGCTTGTTGATATTGAAGTACCAAATTTTGTAACACCAAATAATGATGGAGTTAATGACCGATGGGAAATAAAAGGAATGGAGAAGTTCCCTGACTCGATCATTAAGATCTACGATCGTTTTGGTAAGCTGTTAATTGAATACAAGGCATCAGAACCTGGCTGGAATGGAGAATACCTTGGCAAACCTGTTCCGTCAGATGCTTATTGGTATGTTATTGAAGTTCTGCCACTAATGAAAATGTTAAAAGGGCATATTACGCTTAAGAGGTAGGTTGATGATGAGAAAGGTTTTGCTCTTAATGTGCTTTGTTACGATGGTGACCGTAACAAAAGCTCAGAAGTACTACATTACAAATCAATATTTATATGATTTGTATTTGATGAATCCGGCCGGTGCCGGATTCTATAAGGGGTGCTATGAGTTTAGTGGTTACTACCAAAAGCAATGGTTTGGGATGGATCAGGCTCCTACAACACAAATATTGAGCTACCAGGGGCCATTAACCGAAAGTTTAGGCTTGGGTACCTATTTCTATAATGACCGCAACGGATTTTATACCGAAATGGGTCTACAAACTTCATTATCCTACGAGGTGATGTTCACCAGAAAAAGGAAACGTACTGCTTCAATGACCTTTGGTATATCTATCAATGCCGAGCAAAGTGCGGTTGATCAGACACAACTAACTGATGGAGCGGTTTTAGATCCCGCTTTAACCGGGGCAAATGAAAGTGGATGGGGATTTAATGCGAATGCGGGTTTGTTATTTAAATATAATGATTACCATGCCGGATTTTCGGTAACTAATATCCTCCCACAAAACAACCCAATGTACCTTAGCACTAACGAACCGGAATTGACAAGTGATATTCATATTCATGCTGGAACTACTTATAAAGTGGCTGATCGTGATATTTATCTGGAACCATTGATCATGTATCGACGCAATATGCTGGTTGATAGCAAGCTTGATTTAAGTGTGAAAGGCTTTTTCCCAACACCCGATCCGAACTTTTCATTATGGGGTTTGGTATCATATCGTCGAGTTATGGATCATCAATTTGGTAAAAGTCTGGGGCTTGGCACAACTGCTGGCGTTCAGATTAACAATTTTTTAGTCGGTCTTGAATATCAATTGGGTCTAACCTCAGCCCAGACTGATTATGGAAGCGCCTATCAGTTAATCTGTAAGTACCGCATATGCAAGGATAAGTCAAAGCGATCCATTCCGTGCTCGGAACGTAACCGTAATAAAAGAAACAAAGCAATAAAAAGACTCAGGATAATGTAGTTGTTTGATGCATTGTTTAAAGGGTATTAATGTTATTTTTGAAAACCAGCAAAACGTAATTTCAACCCTGGCATGCATATATATTTATCAATACTCGTTTTTTATATCTCCTGTTTTGGTTTATTGAGGGGACAGGAATCGGTATATGCTAATGATGACCTTATTAAAGGCTTGGAAAACAATGAAGTTAATATTTCGGTATTGAATAATGATTTCGGATTGAGCGAGGGTGTTAGCAGTTTAAAGATTACCGTTGAAGCAAGTCATGGACAAGCTATTGTAAATGAAGATAACAGCATTACGTTTATTCCTGACAGATCTTTTGTTGGAAAGGATGAGTTTGTTTACGAAGTATGTAATACTGATGGAAATTGTGATGAAGCCAAAGTATTTGTTGAAATTGAGGATGTTGACTTTATGCCTGTGGCTGTTAATGATACAATCAGCTATTTGCATGGTTCATCCATTGAAGTTAATTTTCTCGACAACGATACAATCGAAGGCGATGAGCCAATTACCGTTTCAATTATTGGAGAATTAAAGCAAGGTTCGCATTATTTAAATAGTGATAACTTGTTGGAAATAGAATTTGAGCGTCGATTCATTGGATTGGATTCTCTGGACTATATTATCTGCGATGCCGATGATGATTGTATTCAGGCCAGGATAATATTTGATGTTCGTCATGGTGGTGATATAGAATTCTTTATTCCTCAAGGTTTTTCTCCCAATGGCGATGGAATTAACGATACCTTTTATGTACCCGACTTCTCCACTTATCAGGGTATAAGTGCAACAATTGTGGATTCATGGGGAAGTATTGTTTATCAGCAAAGTGATTACCAAAATGATTGGAATGGAATAGCAAATAAAGGAAATAACAAAGGGAAGCTGGTGCAGGCAGGCACCTACTATTATATCTTTAAAATTGAAGGGGTCTCAAAACAAATAACCGGGTATGTTTATGTTGCGAAATAGAAAAAAGGTGCGGTTGTTTTGTTTTTATGCCATTTCATTAATGCTACTCCCTTTAATGAATAGCTTAAATGTAAAGGCACAAAGTGATTTATTGTCGTCGCAATATATGAATAGTCAATTGTTGATAAACCCTGCATATGCTGGTGTGCGAAATTCCTTTAGTGTAAACCTTCTCTCCAGACAACAGTGGATGGGAATTAATGATGCCCCAACGACCTATGCAATTAGTCTTCATTCGCCTTTAAATAAAAGGATGGCATCTCTTGGAACAAGTTTGCTCCATTATCAAAGCGGTCCGGTGCAACACAGCGAATTAACAGCAGTTTATAGTTACTTAATTCGCCTGAGCCATAATATGTTCTTGTCGATGGGCCTTAGTGCTCAGGTAAATCATTATAATATTGGACTGAATGCTTTGGATGTGATTGAAGACAATGATCCAAGTTTTGCAGCTAATTTTGACAACGGGATAAAGCCAAACTTTGGAGTTGGAACATTTCTATATACACCTAAATTCTTTTTGGGCATATCTGTGCCAAAAGTGTTGTCATCACAATTGAAAGGTGAGGAAGGTAATATTATGGCGATTGAAGAATCCCAAAGTGCTTATATAACTACTGGTTATGCTATTGATGTGAATAAATCGCTGGTTGTTAAACCATCTTTCTTAGGTCGATTGCGATTAGAAGAAAGTCACCTGTTTGATATAAACCTTCAGCTGATGTATAAGAAGGTGTTTTGGGTAGGTGGCTCATACAGAACAAACAATACAATGGCAGCCTTGCTAAATATCCAGGCCACTAAAACATTAGGGGTTTGTTATTCATATGACTTTTCAATTGGCAATTCATATAATTTTGGGGTGGGGAGTCATGAGATTTCGTTAATAATTGATAGTCATCGATTAATAAAACGGAATCGTGACCGACGCTTTAACCGTAAAAAAGTATCAAGCGAGGATGAAGATAAAGGTGTAGAATCGATAAGGTATTTTTAAGCACAAAAAAATGCCGGTTTAAAACCGGCATGCAAGTATTGTGTTGTCATGAGATTGAATACTTAATCTCTAAGTGCCATTAGAACCGGAATATTTGTGTCCAATTCAATTTCTTTAATTCCTTCGATTTCAAATGCTGAAGTTTTCTGGAAAGCATTGTAATCAGTCATCCAGTTTTCAACAAATAATGGCTGCTCATCCACTTCAGCTAATAAATAGCTATCAATATTATAATAGTTTTCTAATGAGGTCATCCACGACTCAACTTCAAGTGAAGTCTCCTCATCTACATTAAATGAAGAAATATCTGTCATCCATGCTTCCACATGAATTAATTCTAAATCTTCATTTGAGAAGCTTTCAAGATCAGTCATCCAATCTTCGATTTCAAGTATTGATTCATCTGTATTAAATGATTCTGTATTGGTCATCCATTCTTCTACTACTAATTCAGGTTCATCCATTGGTAGTTGGTCATGAATTGGTTGAGCATTTAAGTTTAAGCTCATAAAAAGAGATACAAGAAGTAAACTTGAAAGTAATTTTACTGTTGGTTGGTTATTGATAGTTCTCATGACAAATAATTTTAAAGTTGATAACGCATATGATTTATCAATGCATGTGCCAAAAAATGTAATATACAGATATATAGATGTTAATAATAAATAAAGGATAATTAAATCTTTAATTATCGACCGAATATGTAACAATGATGTGTTCGAAAATGGACAGGATATTTTTATAAGTCATGTCTAAATTGCTTTGATACAACTACCTCAAGCAGGATTGTATTCAACTATTTTGCTTTTATTACTATGGAGTAAAAAGCTTCTATAAAAATCGAGATGAATTCAATAAAAATTATTATTATTGTGCAATAATAATAATATAAGCAAATTTCTTATCTCATTTCTGTTAATTTTTAAAAATTTATTATGAAGAATTTATTAATGCTTGCCATGCAAGTATTCATTTGTGTCAATTTTTATGCACAACAACATGCGCGTCATTATAACGTTATTTCTGGTGATTTTGAAAGAACGGGTATAAAAAAAAATTTCGCATTAGTATATGGGAATCAATTTCGATCGGGTTATCAATACAAAGACATTAGTCAAACAAATAGTCATACTGATTTTCATGTTTACGAGCACAATAGCGATTTAAATTGTTATACTGTAGATCAAAATAATCCTTGGTGGCAAGCTGCATATACAAGCTATGATGCAGAAAAAATTCATCGTCGTGTTGTAGTAGGTGATTTTGATAGAGATGGTTATAAGGATGATGTTGCTGCTTTATTTAATTATTCAGGTGCTAGGACTAGAATACATGTGTGGAAGTCATCAGGTGGAACCTTTTCCTATCAAGGAAATTCTGGATGGTGGGATAGTGGATCGGGTAATTACGAAGCAACAGCTGTTACAGGAAGGGTAATTGTAGGTGATTTCGATAGAGATGGCTTCGATGATGATATAGCTGCATTCTATATGTATCCTAATTCACGAACACGAATACATGTATGGAAGTCAACAGGAAATGGTTTTGCCTACCAAGGAAATTCTGGATGGTGGGACAGTGGCTCTGGTCAGTACAATGCAGAAAATATTGAAGGAAGAATAGTTGTAGGTGATTTCGATAGAGATGGTTACAATGATGATATCGCAGCTTTCTACGGATATTCTGGTTCACGAACACGAATACATGTATGGAAGTCAACAGGAAATGGTTTTGCCTACCAA
>NZ_CEXQWX010000004.1:0-53647 GCF_982718395.1 Carboxylicivirga sp. | reverse complement strand
GGAAATTCTGGATGGTGGGACAGTGGCTCTGGTCAATACAATGCTTCAGAAATTACTTATAAAGTTGTTTCGGGTGACTTTGATCGTGATGGTTATAAAGATGATATTGCCGGTATATTTGAGTATAGTAATGGTAACTCAAATATTCATGTGTGGAAGTCTACCGGAAGTGGCATGTTATATCAAGGTAATGATGGATGGATTTCAAATGTCAAAATAGGAGGTAGAGATGTAATGGGGGTAGCATCGGGTGATTTTGATGATGATGGTTATGATGATATTATCGCTTTGGCAGTAGATGTGACAAGTGAGAGTAAACCATTAGATAGGCCACAGTTTGAAGATCCTCATATTTTTATATCATATGGAGATCAATTTGAATTGAAAGTAGGAACTTGCAGCGGTACCCTAAAAGGAATGAGTTCGTCTAAAAAAGATATAAGCAGTGGAATGGATTGTAAATTATATCCAAACCCAGCGAAAGATTTTATTCAGGTAAAGTTTAATTCAGATGAATTGCTATGTCTAACTATTTTTAATTCATATGGACAGTTAGTTTTAAAAACAGATGTGAATTCTTTTGATAAGGTGAATGTAAGTTCTTTATCACAAGGTCTTTATACTGTTCGGGTTAGTTCGTCCAATAAAGAACTCAACAGCGTTCATAAACTGATTATTCAGAAGTAATATTTTAAGGTGAGATAAGCATATTTGCCATTATTAGTTTGGTAGAAGTCGTCTTGACTTTTAAGTATTTCGATAACAGGTTGAGGTTGTAGGTGTTTGCGTATGCATAAGTTACAACCTCATTTACAAAGTACTAAGCAAAGATATTATCGATTAAGAGAATTTATCTTGATTTGTCAACAGTAAAATGAGGTAATATGTGTAAATCAGTCATCCAATTCTCAATTTCCAAAGGTTCTTCATCAAGTCCGGCTAATAAGTAGCTATCAGATCCATTATAATATTCATCCAAAGATGTCATCTGTGCTCCAACTGGGAGAAAGATATATTGAAGAAAGGTGCTGAAATAAAAAATGCCGGCTTAAACCGGCATTGAGATATTTATATTATTGTCATGTTTTATTCTTAATATTTAAGTGCTATTAATATTGGCGCTTGATTATCTAAATTGATATCCTTTATTCCTTCAATTTCACTGGCAGAAACTCTGTAGAAATCACTTAAATCTGTCATCCAATTTTCAATTTCCAAGGGTTCTTCATCATGTCCGGCTAATAAGTAGCTATCAAATCCATTATAATATTCATCCAAAGATGTCATCCATAATTCAACATACATTGGTTCTTCATCTTCAACATTGAAAGATGCTAAATCAGTCATCCAGTCTTCAACCACCAACAAAACTTCATCGTTGTTAGCAAAGCTATTCAAGTCGGTCATCCACGATTCGATTTCAAGATTTGGCTCATCAGTGTTAAATGATTCTATATCGGTCATCCAATCTTCAACAATTACTTCATATTCTTCGAATGGTAATTCATCATAGCTTGCTTGTGCGTGTACACTAAAACTCATGATAAGTGATATGAATAATACGCTTGAAATAGATTTTAAGGTTGAGTGGAAATTGAAAGTTTTCATGACAATAAATTTAATAATTAACAACGTAAGAGAATTTTCAATTGCTGTGCCAAATCTTGTAAGTAAAAGATGTACAGTGTGTAATGAAAAGATAAAGACATTTGGGTCTTAATATTTCGCACGAATATGCAACAAGTTGGTGTTCGGAAATGAACAAAGCTTAAAAAGTTGAAATGAGCATTGATTTTATCTATAATATTCGTGGCAATTTTGATAAAACAGTAGTTATTTCCCCGTGTTCGCCTGATAGAGCAACACATTAAACCTAGATATATCATTAGGGTATCGTGATGAATGTTCAAACAATAATAAAATCAAGTATTTGAACGAGGAGTCATAGTCTAAGCTATGCTGACGAGTACAAATACAATGAAATGATTGATTTTGAAATTGTTTGAATTTGTAATAGATAATCTAATGACATTTCTGGGTTAAAATACTTTTGTGATGCTTCAACTATTTATCGTACTTTTGCATCTACCCAGTTAGAAATTGAACTAAAAACTGAGGTTAAGGTGTTGAAGAAAAGAAAAATAAACTATATGAAAACAGCAGAAATTCATACCGAAAAAGGCATCATGAAAGTAGAATTCTACGATAATGATGCTCCAAAAACAGTTGAAAACTTTGTTAAACTGGCCAAAGAAGGATTTTATGATGGTTTGTCATTTCATCGTGTTATACCTGACTTTGTGATTCAGGGAGGATGCCCTCATTCAAGAGATAAGAGCAGTCCTCGTGCTGGTACAGGAGGTCCTGGTTACAGCATTGATTGCGAATTAGATGGTGACAATCAATATCACGATCGTGGTGTATTATCAATGGCACACGCAGGTCGTAATACAGGTGGATCGCAGTTTTTTATTTGCCATGGTCGTGACAACACGCAACATTTAGATCGTCAGCATACATGCTTTGGTAAGGTTGTGGATGGTCTTGATGTTATTGATGATATCCGCCAGGGAGATGAGATTGTTAAAATTGTAGTAAACGAATAGAACAGTATAATATGAATTTTGAGATTTCAGGAAATGTAATTGTTAAGGATGATATACAGGAAATAAGCGCCAGTTTTAAAAAACGTGAGTTTGTGATTGAGGTAGTTAACGAGCGCAATTCTGACTGGAACGATTTTATTAAGTTTCAACTGACACAGGACCGATGCAACCTGATGGATCCTATTCAATTGGGTGAAAAAATAAAGGTGAGTTTTAATATTCGTGGTCGTAAATGGGAAAAAGACGGACGCGTTAACTATTTCTCTAACCTTGAAGCGTGGAGAATCGAAAAGGAAGAGGCTGTTTTGCCACCTGATGCTCCGGCACCATCTTTCAATGAAGCAGATATTCCACCTGCGGGACCCGAAGAAGATTTACCATTTTAATGATAGAATCAAAATCCTGAGCAAGTTGTTCAGGATTTTTTTTATGAAGTTCGATGATGTTGTTATAGCATTCAACGGAAAGGTCTTTTGGATATAAAGGTTGAGAGTAAAATCATGAAAGAATATCAGAAAATTCAAATGGGAAAAGTGAGTCTAATTACGATTGCTCATTTTTTTCATGATATCTATACTGCATTTCTTGCACCGCTGTTGCCTCTTTTGCGTGAATCATTAGGGTTTAGTTTAACCTTTGCAGGATTTTTATCGGTTGTTCAACGTCTGCCAACTTTGTTGAATCCTCTGGTTGGAATGTTGGCTGAGCGCACTAAAGCAAGGTATTTCGTAATAGTAACACCAGCCATTACAGCCATTGCAATGGGTTTGTTAACTGTAGCTCCAAATAAACTCACTCTTGTAATGTTGGTTTTAATCAGTGGCATCAGCAGTTGTTTTTTTCATGTACCATCTCCGGTTATGATGCGAAAAGTTTCTGGAGATCGGGTTGGAATGGGGATGAGCTTTTATATGGTTGGAGGAGAATTGGCTCGATCGGCCGGTCCGGTTTTAGTATTAGGTGCAGTTGAGCTATGGGGACTTAATGGTGTCACTTATTTTATTCCAACAGGCCTGTTGGCTTCAATCATTTTATATTTTAAACTACGTAATATATCCATCTCAGAAGATGTCAATTCAAGTAGTGGACTTGAGTATTTAAAGACATTCAGGAGTTTCCTGCCACTAATTTTAAGTATTGCATTAATTCTGTTTTTTAGAGCGGCCATGAAATCTGCTCTAACATTTTACTTGCCGGTTTTTATACAGAGTCGAGGTGAATCGTTATGGTATGCTGGTATTTCGTTGTCGGTACTGCAAGGGGCCGGAGTGGTTGGGACAATGTTTGCCGGAACAATATCTGATAAAATAGGTCGACGCAATACCTTATTAATCGCTTCATTAGGAGCTCCAATTTTCTTTTATACATATCTATATACAAGTGGTTGGTTACAGCTTATTGCACTTGTGGCAACCGGATTGTTTTTGTTTGCTACAGGCCCAGTGTTTCTGGCCATTGTTAATGAGTATAAAACTAAGCATAACAGTTTCGTCAACGCGGTATTTATGACCACTACCTTCTTAATCGGAGCGGTTATGGTGATGTTGGTTGGCTTCTTAGGCGATTTACTAAATCTTGAACTGACTTATAAGATTGTTGGTGCGCTGGCCTTTTTATCAGTTCCCGTAGTTTTATCAATGCCTAAAGATTGATTATAGAAATCGTGTTTCGTTTATATGCGGCTTAGGCACATGAATGGTGTGCTCAATTATGTGATCTAACTGGCTGATAAATTTAGATTTATCACGGTTTAATCCACCTTTGAATACAAGGTAATTTGATGCATGATCGCTCCTGAAAACAGTACTTTCCAATTCAAGCTGACTTAATAAAAGCCTCATCTCCTTAAGCATTTCAAGCTGCGAAAGTGGTTCAAATTCACCTTTCACCCGCTTTTTAAAATGTTCAAAGCCATAGGGAAACGATATAACTAATAATGCTAGCAAATCAGGTTGTATGCGGTTTAAAAGTTTAGCAGAATTAATCGCGTGATTCTCTGTATGTTGTCTTCCTCCCAAACCATTCAAAATCATAACAGACAGTTTAAAACCTGCATTTTTTGCACGGATAGAAGCATTAGCTTGTTCGTCAGCAGTTATACCTTTTCTCATCAATTTAAGCACATCATTATCACCTGACTCAAGACCGATGTAAAGTAGATCTAAACCTGCTTCTTTCAAAGATTTAAGCTGTTCGTCTGAATAACGCTTTAATTCCCTTGTTGAGGCATATCCAGATATTCTCTTTAATGAAGGGAAGCGTTCTTTAATGAATTGTATTGTTTTTAGCAGTAATTCGTACTCAACGGTAAAAAGATCACCATCGCCTATGAACAAGCGCTTAGCATCAGGTTGCATGCCCGATAACAAGATTACTTCTTTTACAATGGTATCCCATGGTTTAACCGAGTAGATTTTTGAGGTATACATTTCACAAAAATTACATTGGTTCCATTTACAACCATGTGTTAATTGGAATATCAGGGAATTCGCCTCTGAAGGGGGACGAAATACGGGCTCGTGGTAGACTAAAAACGACTCATTCATTTCCGCAAAAGTAATAAAACAACCCTTATAAAATGGCTACTTTTTCTTCATGCTAATATTTAATTTCGACACTTCGTGTTTTTGTAAATCATCCGTTGACAGAACTCTCTTAAAGTCAGGGCACAGATTTCTTTTACATCGAAAGTATAATTTTAAATCTTTTTTTAATTGATGGTTAAACTTTCCAACAGACTATTATTGATTCTACTGGCAGTTGGTGTATAAATAAAGGTTTTTGCAAAGATTGAAAACAAAAAAGCTGTTACAGATTAAGTGTAACAGCTTATATTTTGTGGCAATAAAGACCTACGCATTGAGACGTTTAAGCTCAGCGTTTACTTTATCAATTTCTTTTTCAATTCGTTTGATTTCCTTTAAAACAAATGAAATTTCATATCCATCACGAATGGCTTCTTTATCGAATTTCTCCATAACGATATAGTAGTACTTTTTGCCTCTGAATTGAACTTTAAGTGATTGATTGGCATTGTTGGCAATAAACTCGATAATACCGTTGTCAGTTCCATCTTTAAAGTTAATTACTTCCCATTGGTTCTCGCCATCTTCAAAATGCCGATTGTTGAACCCGTCTTCCTTAACTACTTCACTTAAAGCATTATTTCCGCTGAAATAAACTTTTATCTGGTCATGATGAATTCTTTCGGTTCCGGTATACCTGCTGGAGATGAAGAAGTTTCCTTCTAAATCCAGATGAGCCCTTAGGTATGTGCGTCCATAAGAGTTCTCAGGCTTTTGACGTTTATGAATCAAAATCTTCTTAGCTCCGTAGTCAGAAGATTCAATAAAGTTTTTCATTAATGGCTCTAGCTCTTTTTCTTTACCGGCTAACATGCTATCCAGAAAAACCAAATTTTGTTGTTGTTCTTCAATAACAATTTTACGGAGTAACTCTTTTCCCCTTGTTATAAATTCAACCTGGCCTGGATAAAGTTCTTCAATGGAGTCGATCTCAAGCTTGGCATCATTAAATAACTTGTTTTCAAAAAGTTTTTCAGCTTTGTTGAATCTTTCTTTTGCTAATTCTTCTTCCTTCGCTCCGCAAGAAATTAGTAAAATGGAAAATACTAATATGGCAAGTCCTTTCATACAATGAATATTTGATATTCAAAAATAGCAAGATTTTATGGAAGACTTATGAAAAGGTAAAAATGGCAAACAAAAAAACAGCAGATATTTTAATATCTGCTGCTAAAGTCTATAGATCTTATTTTTTAATTCAGGAGTTCAAGATTTTTGACATTCACATTTAAAGCTGATTTAATTGTTCCTTCTTTATTCTTGAACCCCTCACTTCCTGGTGTACCTTCAATCAGTACCTTTTTTCCTTGTTTCAGGTAATCGGCGATTTTAGTGCTTTGTTTTTCATTACGCCACATGGTAGCTCGTACCCATTCAGTACGTTCAACTTTTTGACCTTCTGAACTTTTATAGTCCATTGTTACAGCTACATCAAAATTGATGACTTTACTCTGACCAAGATCCTTTACCTCGGCATCTTTACCTAATGTTCCGCTTAAAATTAGTTTTAGCATTTTGCAAGGTTTTAGTTAATAAAAATTAGAATATTAATAAAACTAAGAACCTTAAATGTAATTGTCAAGTATCAACAATATAAAAGACAAAGTAAAAATAAGTGTTTAGTAATCTTTCTCTGATGTATCCTTAATGAGTTTCTTAGTAGAAAGCAAACCGCATGCTGCATAGATGTCTTCGCCTCTTGATTTTCTTATTGTTGTTGTGATTCCTTTTTTACTTAATTGATCTCTGAATACTTCCATGGTCTTATAATCACTTCCTTCCAATGGTGAATTAGGAATTGGGTGGAAGTGTATAAGGTTAATACGGCATTTTATACCGTTAAGTAGTTGTAATAAGCCTTTTGCATGTTGTATAGAGTCGTTAACTCCTTTAAACATGATATATTCAAAAGAAATGCGACGTTGTCGGCCAAAGTCATAGTCTTTTAAAGCTTCTACTACTTTTTCAGCTGTATAAACATTTTCAACCGGCATTAACTGTTTGCGTTCTTCGTTGAAAGGCGTGTGTAGACTGATTGCCAGATGAGCTTCTGACTCTTCAATAAAACGACGCATGGCAGGTACAATGCCGATAGTTGATACATTAATACGGCGAGGACTCCAGGCATATCCCCATTCAGAAGTGATAATCTCCAGACTTTTCAGGACATTTTCAATATTATCCATTGGCTCGCCCATGCCCATGTACACAACGTTGGTTAGTGTTTCCCTTTCAGGTAAGCTGGCAATCTGATTCAGTATCTCATTAATACTAAGATTTTTCTGAAAACCCTGGCGAGCTGTCATACAAAATAAGCAACCCATTTTACATCCTACCTGTGAAGAAATACATAGGGTATTCCGGTTTTCTTCAGGCAGATAAGCAGCTTCGATAAACTGGTTGTTGCTTGTTTGAAACAAATATTTCTTAGTTCCATCGATTGATTCCTGGTAGGATTGTGGAGGAATAAGCCCAACGGTATATTTTTCATTGAGTTGAATCCTGGCTTTTTTAGAAAGATTGGTCATGTCGTCAATGCAGGTCACATGTTTTTTATATAACCAATCAGCAATTTGCTTCGAGGTAAACGCCGGTAAACCTAATTCCTTTACGCACGCTTTCAACTCACTCAGTGTTTTGCCGTATAATGCCTCTTTACTCATCTCCTAAAAATATATTTCAGCTATAATGTTGTCGAATGGAATGCCTTTGTCAATCAATATTTCACGAACATCAATTACCATTTGCGAACTACCACAAAGATAGTATTTATTATCGGTTGGTAGTTGAGCCTTTTCTTTAAGGTAAGTTGTTAAACGCCCCTCGATGATTTTGCTATTTGATTCAGTGGTACAAAATCGCAGATATTTATCACCAAGCTCCTCTTCAAATAATTCTTGAAAGAAAAATTTATCAATTGTTCGTGCCCCGTGTAATAAGGTAATGTGTTTAGTCTGACCCGATTCTGTTAGAGAAATAAATGGAGCAATGCCAGTACCTGTTGCTATCCAGGTGGCAGGTTGATGCAGGCATAAAAATTTCCCGAAAGGCTCGGAGATGTATAAAGTATCGTCCTTTTTGACTCGCGAAAGAGGAGGAGTGAGTTCTCCCTCGGGTTTTATATCAAACAGAATACTAATGTATGGTTTGTTAACGGCGGAGGCAATGGAGTACAGGCGTGGTTCATCGTTTGGGTTCATAGCTATGGCGATCACCTGACCAGCTTTAAATTGAAACGGTTTTTCAATACTGATGTAATGAATTCCTTCAGATAAAATTTGATTATTAAGTACTTTTACCGGATTTAGTTCTTTTCGTTTGTGTTGGTTCATTAAATCTAATTTTGAATGAAACGGAAAAGCTGCCCTTTTGTTTGCATTATAGAAAAACAAAGGCAACCCCGGATAAGAGTTGCCTTTGTATATCTATAAAAAGAAGAATTATTTCAATTCAATCAATGCCTCTCCAGTCATTTCTTCTGGCTGTTCAATGTTCATTAGTCGAAGAAGTGATGGAGCTACATCAGCTAAAATACCATCTTTCACTTCACCCTGACGCTCAGTTACCCAAACGAATGGAACTGGGTTTAATGAGTGCGCTGTATTTGGAGATCCATCTGGATTGATAGCATTATCAGCATTACCATGGTCTGCAATAATGATTGCCTCGTATCCATTGGCTTTAGCTGCCTCAACAGTAGCCTCCAAACAATCATCAACAGCTTTCACGGCTTTCATAATGGCGTCGTACTCACCTGTATGTCCCACCATATCACCATTGGCATAGTTCAAGGCAATGAAATCATACTTGTTTTCATTCAGCTCAGCAACGATTTTATCTTTCACTTCGAAAGCACTCATTTCAGGCTGAAGATCGTAAGTAGCTACTTTTGGCGAATTAACCAAAATGCGCTCTTCTCCATCATAAACAGCTTCGCGACCACCTGAGAAGAAGAAAGTTACGTGAGCATATTTTTCAGTTTCAGCAATGCGCAGTTGCCTTAAGCCTTTGCCGGCCACCACTTCACCAATCGTATTGGTTACATTGTCCTTATCGAATAAGATATGCATCCCTTCAAAAGTTGCATCATAAGGCGTCATTGTGCAATAATGAAGCGGAATGGTTTTCATTCCTTCTTCTGGCATATCCTGCTGGGTTAAAACCTGTGTAATTTCACGGGCACGATCGTTACGGAAGTTGAAGAATACAACCACATCACCTTCCTGAATTGTTCCAACTTGTTTACCATTGGCATCAACATGACTAACGGCTTTGATAAACTCATCGGTTACACCATCAGCATATGACTCATCAATTGCAGTCAATATGTCATTGCTGGCTTTGCCAGTTCCGTTCACCATCAAGTCATAAGCTTCTTTTACTCGTTCCCAACGCTTATCGCGATCCATTGCATAATAACGACCAATCATAGAAGCAACCTGTCCGCCTGACTGCTTCATATGATCCAGTAACTCAGACATAAACCCTTTACCACTCTTAGGGTCGGTATCGCGCCCATCCATAAATGCATGAACAAAGGCACGCTCTTCAATACCGTACTCTTTAGCAATGTCTAATAATTTATAAAGATGCTCCTGACTTGAGTGAACACCTCCTTTTGATAATAACCCAAGGAAGTGGATTTGCTTACCACTTTCTTTAGCATACGAATAAGCTTTTACAATTTCCGGGTTTTGAGCAATTGATCCATCTGCACAAGCACGGTTAATTTTTACCAAATCCTGGTAAACAACGCGTCCGGCACCAATATTTAAGTGACCAACTTCACTATTACCCATCTGCCCATCGGGTAAACCAACATTTTCCCCTGAAGCCTGAAGCTTAGAGTTTGGATATTTCTTAAGCAGACTGTCGAAGTAAGGAGTTTCACCTGTAAAAATACCGTCAGATTTCGAGTGGTCGCCATAACCCCAACCATCAAGGATAATCAAAATCGTTTTCTTGCTCATGTGATAATATTTAATTCTTTTTCGATTTTTACTTTCTAATCTTTTCTAAAAACGGCGCAAAAATAGTCAATTTAAAAGGAAATTAAAAGGTTCTGTTTGTGTGCATTGCTTAAAGCAAGCATCAGAAGTTAAACAAGGGTTGTAAACAATGGTTTATAGTTGAATTGTCAGAAAACGTTAAAAAGATATAATAATTAAGAGTCCATTACTTGTATGTGGTTTTTTCTAAAAATCTCTTTTGCGTCTGATGATATTATTAAATGGTGATTAAAAATTAAATCCGATGCCAAATTCAAAGTAATTGCCGGTAGGAATAGCAAATTCAGCTGGCGTTAGGTTTTTTCGAAACTGATAGTTGGATTTAATGACAATATCTTCTGTAAGATTAAAGTTGGTACCGATGGCCAGGATATTCATATAATTCTGAACACGGGGAAGGTGTGCCAGGTTAGCATCAATGCTGGCATGCGTATTCAAATGTTCATATCTCACGAAAAGAGACCATTTCATCTCATGTGTGTCCATAATTGTATTTTTCACTTCCCGACGGTCTTTCCATAGCCAGTGTAAAATGTCTACACCCGCTTCGCCATAGATACCGTAAACCTCCTTCCCGAGAACCTGGCCATTGTTGACAGATTGACTGTTTCCAAGATGATAGATGCCTTCAGTATCTGACAACCAACCGTATGTCCCGGAAGTGAGCAAACGGAAGTTGTTTTTCGTGTAACGAGCATAAGCTGATATAAGGCTTAACTTCGAATCAAGCGTATAAGTTGCGTTATCCTTTGAGTAGTTGTAGTTACCATTTGAGCCATAATATCCTGAAACACTCAGATCAAGACCCGATTTGGAAGCATAGTTTAACTGACCAACCCACGCAAGTGAATTCATGTCGAATGCTTCTCGTCCGTTTCTCACCCAGGTTGCACTTTTGAATTGCTGACCATCAAGTGCTGTTACAACACTTGTAAAATAACTCAGTTGCGGTGTGATTTGCCCGTAGGCCGCCGCACCAAGTTCAATCCATGTTGAAGGAAGGATAAGACGCTCTGTTTCCGGTCGGTTAACCGAGTAGAATAGAATTGGCTCATCATTACTGTTAATATATCCAATGCCAAGGGGATGAAATCCGAAACGAAGATTAAAAGCTGAATGAAGACGGTAATCCATAAATAATTCAAAGGCTAGTTCTGTATGATTATCGTTGCCTGCCTTGAGGTATTCGACCTGGATCTCAGAATTGATGATCAATTTATCACTAAAGCGATAACCAAAGAAAACGGCTAGTCGGTAAAGGTTATTGTAGTAAAGTTCAATATCATCCAAGGCTTCTTTGTCGGGAGTGAAACCAGGTGTAGTAACGCCATTTATCTCACCAAAGCCACTTATAGACCATGGTTTATCAGAAAAGAATATTCCCGAGGCTGCTTTGCCAAGTCCCGGGTATTGATTAGGTGAGTTGGTAATTGTATCCTGTTGAAGGCCTGATCCGAAAGTATATGAACAAATAAAAATTAATGCGAGAATAAAAGTGGTCTTCATGACTTTTTGATTAAAAGTTTTACTTAAAGGCAGTGTTTACAGTTTATGCTGAAATTCAAATTGTAGCATAAACTATAAATATCATAAATGATTTGCAAGGTTAGTTTTTAATCAATAAAAAAGGGGAGAGACTTTCGTCTTTCCCCTTTATGTGTGGTGCCACCTGGAATCGAACCAGGGACACACGGATTTTCAGTCCGTTGCTCTACCAACTGAGCTATGGCACCAAGTTACTTTTACCGAAGTAAAAATAACATAAACAATAACCCTTTACCCTTTGGATTAATACCCTGTCCCCACAGGATATTAACTTAACCCTAAAATCAGCCTTACGACTGGTGGTGCCACCTGGAATCGAACCAGGGACACACGGATTTTCAGTCCGTTGCTCTACCAACTGAGCTATGGCACCAATCTTTGCCAACACCCCGCGTATCGGGACTTTTAGCGGCATCTCTTCCGAAATGCGGTGCAAATATAGGCAAAGATTTTGTACCGCAAAAACATTTTTAATTTTTTAGTGTTGCTTTTTATTTAAGGTTATGTGAATTTGCCTGATGTTTAGTATTTTTGCACCCTCAAAAAAAATTAATGGAGTTTCAGACATATACCTTGCGAAATGGAATTCGCATCATTCACAGGCAAGATAAATCACCGGTTGCTTATTGCGGGTTAATTATTAATACAGGATCGCGCGATGAAAAGCCGGAAGAGCATGGAATGGCTCATTTTATCGAGCATGTTATTTTTAAAGGAACAAAGAAACGGAAGGCCTATCATGTATTAAGCCGCCTTGATGATGTTGGTGGTGAGCTAAATGCTTATACAACAAAGGAAGAAACCTGTATTTATGCTGCTTTTCTGAAACAGGATTATGAGCGCGCCATTGAACTGATTCATGATATTACCTTTAATTCGACCTTTCCTCAAAAAGAACTGGCAAAAGAAAAAGAGGTTATTCTTGATGAAATAAATTCATATAAAGATAGTCCGGCCGAACTGATATATGATGAATTTGAAGAGATGCTCTTTAAGAATGATCCTATGGGGCGAAATATTCTTGGAACTGAGGATAAACTCAAGGCATTTGATGAGCAAATGATTCGGCAGTTTATGTCGAGTAACTACAATACGGATCAAATGGTGTTTTGCTCAGTTGGCAACATATCGTTTAAAAAGGTTGTGCACTGGGCAGAAAAGTATTTGGGTACGGTTGAGGAAAACCTCAGAGATTTTGATCGAAGTGATGTTAATGTTTATGTTCCAGAATCACAAACGATAGATAAAGAGACACATCAATGTCATGTATTGATAGGCAACATTGCTTATGATTACACACATGATAAAAGGTTGCATCTGCATCTGCTCAATAATTTGCTGGGCGGACCGGGAATGAACTCGCGTCTAAGTATGGCATTAAGGGAGAAAAATGGTATAGCATACAATGTTGAATCGAGTTATGCACCTTATTATGGAACAGGCGTTTTTAATATTTACTTTGGAACCGATGAAGAGAACCTGATTCGTTCTTTTAATATTATTGACCGGGAGTTAAAAATTTTGCGGGATAAGTCATTGGGAGCTCTTCAGCTACATAAGGCAATAAGACAATTAAAAGGCCAAATGGCGATTTCATCGGATAATCGAGAAAATTTGATGTTATCAATGGGTAAAAGTTATATGCTTTACGATCATGTTGATTCACTTGATACCATCTATAAAAAGATTGAAAGCATAAAATCAGTTGATATTTTAGAAGTTGCCAATGAAGTTCTTGACCCAAAGAAATTATCATATCTAATTTACCAATAGAAAATGACAGGTAACTCAATTGACCTCGAACAATATATTCTTGATCATATCGATGAAGAAATAGACATACTTAAAGAGTTGAACAGGCAAACGCACATAAAAATGCTTCAGCCGCGTATGTTAAGTGGTCATCTTCAAGGACAAATTCTAAAAATGTTATGCCGGATGATTAATCCTAAAAGCATTCTTGAGATAGGAACTTTTACAGGTTATTCAGCAATTAGCATGGCAATGGGGATTGACAAGGGTGCTACTATCGATACGATTGAAATAAATGACGAGAATGAGGAGTTTATTCAAATGTTTATTGATAAAGCTGGTCTGAATGATGTTATTAAATTACACATTGGCAGTGCCGTTGATTTGATTCCTGAAATGAATAAGCAATTTGACTTGGTATTTATGGATGGAGATAAGCGCGAATATAGTTTGTATTACGACTTAGTTTTTGATAAACTATCTAAAGGCGGTTATATTTTAGCTGACAATGTGTTGTGGGATGGAAAGGTTGTGCAGAAACTGCAGCCCAACGATGATTATACAAAAGAGATTCTGGCGTTTAATAAGAAAGTAAAGGAAGACAGCCGCGTTGAAAAGGTTATATTACCATTTCGCGATGGTATTACTTTAATACGTAAAAAATAAACTTTTCAGCACTCAAAATGTTTCAGAATAGAAACTTAAACTAAGCTTATGCAGACCGCAATCTTTTACGGCTCATCATTGGGCAACACGCAATTTGTAGCTGAAAAAATACATGCTCTACTTCCTCAGGCTGATTGTTTACCGGTGAATGATTTAACTGTGAGTCAGATTCTGAAATATGACAATATTATATTAGGAACTTCGACATGGGGTGTTGGAAATCTGCAGGACGATTTTGAGTTATTTGTTGATTTATTGCTATCGCTCGATATGTCGGAGAAAACCTTTGCTTTGTTTGGTTTGGGAGATCAGCAAACCTATCCTGATACATTTTGTAATGGTATGGGCAAACTTTATCATTTGTTAAATGATAAGGGTTGGAAAGTTGTAGGGCGCACATCAGTTGAAGGTTATGACTTTTCTGAATCAGAGGCTCAGGATGGTGATGAGTTTGTTGGCTTGGCCTTGGACGAAGACAACGAGCCGGACTTGACGGATGTTCGTATTGCTCAATGGGTTAAAATATTGCCATTTTAGGATGTTGGATGAAATAATCGTCTGATTGATTAATGTTCATCTAAGAAAAAGCTGCGATTATCCCTTGAATTTGTTTGTAAATCAATTTTTCAGGATTTATTGATTTATTCGCAATACTTTTATTTGTTCAAATAAAGGTAACAGGTCAGTGATGTATCTTAACGAACAAGTTGTTGCAGATTATATTTCCCATCAAATAGCTTTTAGCTTCGTATTTGATGAAGAAGGTCTTGTGCTAAAGACTCAAGGTCATTTTCTTGATGTTGGATTATTACAGCATGGTTCTAAAATAACTGAGATATTACCTGAAAACTTAATTCAACGTTACTATTCTTTTTTGTCTTCAGAACACGATCAATTTAAAGTGCAGTTGATTATAAATAGAAACAGCGAAACTTTATTTGTGAATTGTATTTTCTCGAAGTTGATTGGAGGTGAAATAGAATTGCTTGGTTATATAAGTGAGAACAATAATAAAGAAGCCTCAATCCCTATTGATAAACTACCTTACCCAATTGCGATTGTTAAAAAGGATGGCGAGGTAATGCAGATGAATAACTTGTTCATTAATTATTTTATAGATCGTGAGTTGATAGTGCGTCCTTTGTTTATTCAGAAAGTGATAAAGACTAACGAACTCTCTCCTGAGAAATTTGATTATTTGAGAATGATTGAATCGGATGCTAATTCGCGAGCCGTGTTATGCCATTATAACAGAGATAAGATTAATCAGACGTTTTTATTGAATTTAATTCCTCTCTCTGATGAGAAACCGAATTTATATCTGGCTACTGTAAAGGATCTGACTCAATTTATTGAAGTTCAGAAAAACCTGGAAGTTCAGAATGAGGAGTTGAAGAGGCAAGTTCAGGAAGAGTTTGATATCAATAAATCCTATGAGTTAAAGTTGCTTAAGAAAAATCGTTTAGAGTCATTGGGTGAGATTGCTTCAGGAATCTTCCATGAGCTAAATCAACCCTTAACCCATCTGAGTCTCAAGATCGATAATATGTTGGAGAAATATAGGAAGGGTGATTTGAATGAGGATTACCTGTTCGTGAAGACAGAGCAGGTTCAGCGCCAGATAACAAGAATGCGAGGTATAATTGATGAAATGAAACAATTTTCAATTGTACCTGATCAAAGAGATGAATTGATTAATGTAAAAGAGGTATTGGATTGTTCGCTTGAAGATGTCAGTTACCTGAAGGTTCAGGGCCTGGTTTTAATCGTTAAACAATTGGAGGATTTAAAAATAAGTGGCACTGGCAGGGAACTTGAGCAGGTGTTTGTGAATGTCCTTTCAAACTCATTGCAGGCATTGCAGTTGAAGATGCAAAAAGAGAAATCCTTTAAGCCTAAACTTCGGATTGTTTTCGAGAAAAAAGAGAAATTGGTTAGAATAGTATTTATTGATAATGGATTAGGAGCATCGGGAGACCTGAAGAAGTTGTTAAAACCTTTTTATACAACTAAAAAGAATGAAGGAGGTACCGGCTTAGGTTTGTTTATTGTCAATAATCTGATGCGTAAAATGAATGGAAATATAGAATTGAAAGCCAGGGAAGGAAGGTACTTTAAAACTATTCTGACATTTCCGGCCATACATTGATGTTGCAAAAGGCTTGATGGTCATTTCTGAAATTTACAGAGCATAATTATGTAAGAGTTCCATCAGACCGTTAAAAACTAAATTAACAGATGAAATACGTCATATTACTTTTTGAAGATGAAACTGAATTGCGACAGGAAATACATGAAAGTATCCTGCTTGATGATGTTGTGGTGTATCCATTTGAATCCTGGAAAGAATATGAAGAAACATGTATTGATTTAGAACCTCATTTGGCCATACTGGATATCAATTTACTGGATAGAGATGGTTTGTCAATATTTAAGGAGTTAAAGGAAAGCTATTCTGATATTGAAGGTATTGTAATTACCGGGCAAGCAAGCCTTAAAAATGCAATTACCTCTTTGAAATTAGGTGTAGACGATTACATTGAAAAGCCATTTCGGGTAAAAGAGCTAAGGAAAGCCATTGAAAAATGTGAAAGTTACAAGCGTTTCCGGGTTAAAAATTATGTGATCGACCGGCAACTGGAAGAATCAAGGAAAGAGTTTGAAGCGCATTGGGGTATTGAGTTTGTAGGAAGGAGTCAGGCCATTAAAGAAATAAACAGTATGATGAAGCGCGTGGCCCAAACAGACTCGACATCTGTTCTGATTACAGGAGAAAGTGGAAGTGGGAAGGAATTGATAGCAAGAGGTATCCATAGTTTAAGTGATAGGAGCGGGGCTCCTTTTTATCCTGTAAACTGCACGGCTATTCCGGAATCGTTATTTGAGAGTCAGCTTTTGGGTTTTCAAAAGGGTGCTTTTACCGGAGCATTATCTAATCAAGAGGGATGGTTTGAGTCTGCCAATGGAGGGACACTGTTCCTTAATGAGGTGGGTGATATAAATCTCGATGCTCAATCAAAGTTACTACGGGTGTTGAATGAGGAGAAAGTAAATAGAATAGGGTCCTCCAAAGAGACAACCGTTAATGTGCGTATTGTATGTGCGACCAATAAAGATTTAAAGAAAATGGTTGATGATGACCAGTTTAGACCAGATTTGTATCATCGGTTAAATTCATTTCATATTCATATGCCACCTTTAAGCAGTCGAAGTGAGGATATTCCGGAATTGGTTAATCATTTTATCAGGCTGTTTGCAGAAATTCATCATAAAGGAACAGTTAGTATACATTCAAAAGCAATGAACCTGTTAGTTAATCATCATTATACCGGAAATATCAGAGAGTTAAAGAATATAGTTGAAAGGGCAATGTTGATGTGTGATTCAAATGTGATTAAGCCACAGCATCTACCTTTTACAGATGAAGTTGGTTTGGTTGATAATGATTACGATTCGTATAGTTTAGAGGAGGTTGAGAAAGAAGCAATATTAAAAGCCATGAAGGTGTGTGGTCATAATAAAACACATGCAGCTGAGAAACTAAATATCACGCGTCAGGCTCTTAATCGAAAATTAAAGAAACACGGCATTGAATAAAGATATTTAAGCGGTTTAATTGGAGAGCAACTAATCCGAAATAAGCCTGTCCAGGTCTTGCTTCTCGAAAAGGGTCGGGTAATCATCTAAAAACTTTTCCATAACTACACTCATAACAGCTTCACGCATAAACTTTGACCGGTTACCGATCTTATATTTCTTGCAATACGTGCTTACAGCATCCTTTTCTTTATCATTTAATAAAAAAGTAGCCCGGTGCTTGCGTCGAAGTGCCTGTTCTCGTGAGATTACCTTCTGTTTATTCTTTTTTGTTTTTTTAGCCATTCAGAAGTGATGATTACCAGCGCAAAATTAATAAAATTACTCGATTGTTTATTAAACCATTGTTGGTAAAGATTAGCTATGAGAAATAAAGAGAGTAGAAATGTATCCGGTTAAGGATTAAAAATGGAATGAATATTAGATATATCAAAAATCCCTTATAAATTTGCGAAATATAATTAAATAAAGAAGAACTAATTAAGAAATGGGACGCGCATTTGAATACAGAAAAGCCTCAAAGCTAAAGCGCTGGGGAACGATGGCCAAGACATTTACGAAGATTGGAAAACAAATCACCATGTGTGTGAAAGAGAGCGGACCTGATCCAACGAGTAACTCACGTTTAAGGGTGTTGATTCAAAATGCCAAGGCAGCCAACATGCCAAAGGACAATGTTGAACGTGCGATAAAAAAAGCAACAAGTAAAGATACTGCTGATTATAAAGAAGTGGTTTACGAGGGTTATGGACCTTTTGGAACTGCTTTTATGGTGGAGACTGCTACAGATAATACCACAAGAACAGTAGCAAATGTCAGATCATATTTCAATAAATATGGTGGTTCACTTGGAACAAGTGGCTGTGTTGATTATATGTTTGAGCACAAATGCAACTTTAAAGTTGTAATGAAGGAAGGTGTTGATCTAGAAGAATTAGAACTTGAATTAATCGACTTTGGTGTTCAGGAGATATTCGAAGATGAAGGCTTTATCATGATTTATGGCGATTTTGAAGGTTTCGGACCCATCCAAAAGTATTTGGAAGATAATGGCTTTGAAATTGAAAATGCAGAATTCGAGCGCATCCCACAGGATACAAAAGAGTTGAATGATGAGCAAATGACTGAAATAGAGAAGTTATTGGCTAAGTTTGAAGAAGATGACGATGTGACCAATGTTTTTAATAACATTAAATAGTCAGCGATAATTCGTAGAGATTTGATATTTTCAAGCGGCAATCTGAACAAATCAGGTTGCCGCTTTTTAATTTTTATGAGATTCGTCAATATGTAATAGTATTGCTGTAAAGTATGAGATATGTTCTTGCTTATTGATGATGAGATATGTACTTTCAAAAACTATTTAAATGATTTTAGCGGTAGAATGGGGGCTTAAGTCAACAATATAGACCAAAGAATAAAACTTAAAACAGTTTCTTAATCAGAAATTCAATTAATAACTAAATAATTATGCAAGATTTAAAACAATACATTGAAGACAATAAACAGCGTTTTTTAGATGAGTTGTTTGAGTTAATTCGTATTCCATCGATTAGTTCAAAGCCAGAGCACAAGGATGATATGTACCGTTGTGCCGAAATGTGGAAGAAACTTTTGCTTGAGGGTGGTGTTGATAAAGCAGAGATAATGGAGACTGAAGGTAACCCTGTTATCTATGGTGAAAAAATGATGGACCCATCATACCCAACCGTTTTGGTTTATGCCCATTATGATGTGCAGCCAGCCGAGCCATTGGAATTGTGGAAGTCACCTCCGTTTGAGCCTGAAGTGCGTGACGGAAAGATTTTTGCCCGTGGTGCAGATGATGATAAAGGACAAGGTTTTATGCACACGAAAGCATTTGAATACTTGGTAAAGACGAATCAGCTGAAATGTAATGTTAAGTTCTTAATTGAAGGGGAAGAGGAAGTTGGTTCTCCAAGTTTACCTAAGTTCTGTAAGGAGAATAAAGAGCTGCTTAAATCGGATGTGATTGTTGTTTCTGATACCGGAATGATTGCTCCTGATGTTCCTACCATTACAACTGGTCTTCGCGGACTGTGCTATTGGGAAGTGGAACTAACAGGTCCGAATCGTGACTTACACTCAGGATTATTTGGTGGTGCAGTAGCTAACCCAATTAATGTATTGGCAAAGATGATCACCGAAATGGTGGATGAAAATGGTCATATCACTGTTCCTGGTTTCTACGATGATGTGATTGAAGTGTCGGACGAAGAGCGTGCCATGATGGCGAAGGCTCCATTCAGTGAGGAAGAATACAAGAAAGCTTTGGACATTGAAGAGTTGGCAGGTGAAAAAGGCTATACTACAAATGAAAGAACTGGTATTCGTCCATCATTTGATATTTGCGGAATCTGGGGAGGATATACAGGTGAAGGTGCGAAAACAGTATTACCATCTAAAGCATATGCGAAAATTTCTTCTCGCCTTGTTCCTGATCAGGATCACCAGAAAATAGCAGAATTATTCTGCAAGCATTTTGAATCAGTAGCTCCTAAGAGTGTAAAAGTAAATATCAGACACTTACACGGTGGACAGGCTTATGGATGCCCTATTGATCTACCAGCTTATAAGGCTGCAGAGAAAGCATTTGAGGATGTGTTTGGTCAGCGTCCTGTTCCGGTTCGTAGTGGTGGTTCTATTCCAATTATCTCGGATTTCGAGCAGATTCTTGGTGTTAAGTCGGTATTGATGGGCTTTGGTTTAGAAGCTGATGCGATTCACTCGCCAAATGAAAACTATCCATTGGAACAGTTCTTTAATGGTATCAATACGATTCCATATTTCTACAAGTACTTTGCTGAAATGGGAAAATAATAAATGTGAAGGAGGGTGTATGAAATAAATACCCTTATTCAAGAAATAATATTTTTATAAAAAGCTATCCTTATATTATAGGGGTAGCTTTTTTTATTCTACTTTCTTAAATGCTAATTGTTGGGTTGTTAAAAATTGGGGGTGTTTTATCTAAAAATGAAAAATATTGCCAAAAACCTCCAAAAAATAGCATTTCGTCAATGAAAAATGAAAAAATATTCATTTTTATCCCTAAAAATATAGGTTGATGTATAAAAATATCTATTTTTGCTCCTGCTAACTCGATAAAAAATTTGAAAATTATGGCACAATTAAGATTTCAGGCTCTGTCAGAATTAATGAACAGAGAGGCAAAAGAGGTAACTTTTCCTTCGGCGAAAGCAACAGATTACTATGGCGAATTGGTATTTAATAAAGATGCAATGTCTAAGTACTTGTCTCAAGATGCCTATAAAGCTGTAAAGATTGCAATTGATAAAGGTGATGCAATTGATCGCAAAGTTGCAGATAACGTTGCTTCAGGTATGAAAGCATGGGCAATAGAGCATGGTGCAACACATTATACTCACTGGTTCCAGCCTTTAACTGACGGTACAGCTGAAAAACATGATGGTTTTCTTGATTATGGTGATAACGGAAACATGATTGAATCATTTTCCGGTAAATTATTAGCTCAGCAGGAGCCGGATGCATCATCATTCCCGTCAGGAGGTATTCGCCAGACTTTTGAAGCAAGAGGTTACACAGCCTGGGATGTTTCTTCGCCAGCATTTATTATCGGTACAACACTTTGTATTCCAACTGTATTTATATCATATACAGGTGAAGCATTAGATTATAAAACACCATTCCTTAAGGCCCTTCACGCAGTGGACAAGGCGGCTGTAGGTGTGGCGCAATATTTCGATAAAGACGTACGTAAAGTTCATACCAACCTGGGATGGGAGCAGGAATACTTCCTGATCGATACAGCTTTGTATCAGGCTCGTCCAGACTTAATGGTAACAGGTCGTACTTTGATGGGACACTCTTCTGCTAAAGATCAGCAGTTAGACGATCACTACTTTGGTTCTATTCCTGAGCGTGTATCTAAATTTATGATCGAATTGGAAATTGAATGTCATAAACTAGGTATACCAGTTAAAACACGTCACAATGAGGTAGCTCCTAACCAGTTTGAGGTAGCACCGATTTACGAAGAGGCCAACCTGGCTAATGATCACAACCAGTTATTGATGGATGTGATGAAGCGTGTGGCGCGTCACCACAAATTTGAAGTGATCCTTCACGAAAAGCCATTTGCCGGTATCAATGGTTCAGGTAAGCACAACAACTGGTCGTTACAAACCGATAAAGGAGTTGTTCTGTTGGCACCAGGTAAGAACCCTAAAGGTAATCTGCAGTTTTTAACATTCGTAGTAAATGCTATTGCTGCTGTATATAAGAGTCAGGATTTATTACGTGCTTCTATCTTAACAGCATCGAACAGTCACCGTTTGGGAGCTAATGAGGCACCTCCGGCGATTATCTCTGTATTTACCGGATCTCAGATAGCTGATACTTTGGATAACCTGGCTGAGCGTATTACAGATCAGAAAATGACGCCGGATGAGAAAACAGCTCTTAAATTGGGTATCGGTCGTATTCCTGAAATCTTATTGGATAATACTGATCGTAACCGTACTTCACCATTTGCATTTACCGGTAACCGTTTCGAATTCCGTGCGGTAGGTTCAATGACAAACTGTGCAGCTCCTCTTACAGCTTTAAGTGCTGCTATGGCTGTTCAACTGGAAGAATTTAAGAAAGATGTTGACGAGTTGATCGAAAAAGGTGTTAAGAAAGACGAAGCCATCTTCCAGACCATTAAGAAGGTGATCCTTGAGTCGAACCCAATTCGTTTCAATGGTGACGGATACTCAGAAGAGTGGAAAGACGAGGCTGCGAAGCGTGGTTTAACTAATATCACTTCTGTGCCTGAGTCATTATCGAAGTACCTGGATGATGCAAGTAAGAAAGTTCTTATTGAAACTGGTGTGATGTCGGAGCGTGAGCTCGAAGCCCGTGTTGAGGTTGAGATGGAGAAATTCATGAAGAAAATTCAGATCGAAGCACGTGTGTTGGGTGATTTAGCTATCAACCACATTGTTCCAACCGCTATTCAGTATCAAACGGAGTTGATCCACAACGTGCAGGGAATGCGCGATATCTTCGATGAAAAAGAGTTTAATGAATTGGCAAGTGCCCGTAAGGAATTGATCAAAACCATTTCTGGTCATATTTCATCTATCAAAGCTAAAGTAGCAGAGATGATTGAAGCACGTAAGAAGTGTAATGTGATTGAGTCAGAGACTGAAAAAGCATATGCATACGATAAAGAGGTACGTCCTTACCTTGATGATATTCGTTACCACATTGATAAGTTGGAGCTAATCGTTGACAACGAGATGTGGCCATTGCCAAAATATCGTGAATTATTATTCTTTAGGTAGGATAATTAAGAGGATAAAAAAATCTACAGAGAAAAAAGGTCGCAGCGTTTGTTGCGACCTTTTTTACTGTAAAAAACCTGAGACCTGTCAGGTTTTAATCTATCTACGCCATTTCCAACACCGCCTTAACCACATTGTCAGCACCCTCTGCTATCTGCAGAATATTGGCATCTAACATATAGCAAGGTGTAGTGGCAATTTTATTGGCTTCATCAATAATCACCTCACCATGGTCTGTTATCAGGTGATTACCACCCATTGCCTCGATTGCCTGAGCAGTGCCTTCGTCCTGACCAATGGTTACTGTTACTTCACCTAATATTTTGGTAATTACAGCAGGGGCAATACATAAAGCTCCAATTGGCTTATTGGCTGCATGTGTCTCTTTAACCGCCCGTTCTGTTTCTGCTTCCACCGAGCAACCCGGACCATCAAAAGCAACTGAACTCAGATTCTTGGCAGCACCAAAACCGCCAGGTAAAAACAATGCATCAAAATTCTCAGCTTTATATGCTGATAAAGGTTGAATAGCTCCACGGGCAATTCGGGCGGCTTCAACCAACACATTGCGAGTTTCTTCGGCCGGCTCACCTTTCAGGTGGTTGATCACATGATGCTGCTCCACATCAGGGGCAAAAATGCTGTATTCAGCGCCTTGTTTGGCAATGGCTAACAGGGTTAGTACCGACTCGTGTATCTCGGCTCCGTCGTATACACCGCATCCTGACAGGATGACGGCTGTTTGTTTTTTTGTTGTCATAGCTCTATGTTTTTATTTGAACAATAAAAATACATTATTTTGAAGACCTAAGCCAAAGATTAAGACTCCAGTAAAGATTGCGCAAATAATAAAAGGCTACTTCTGTATGGTAACGGGAATGGGTATTTTTAATCATAAAAATCTCCACGTTCACATACAAAAACGATTAGTTCGTCAAGAAGAAGAAAAATAGCTGCTTAAAAAGGTGTTACGTTTTCGGGTTTTTGCAATTAACTTATATAAACCAGACACACTTTTATGATTGCAAACACCATTCAGTACACCTTGTTTTCTCTGAAAAATTCAGGTGTGATTTACACGAATTCAAGTCAATTTTATCAGAACCAGCCGGTACCAAATGGTATTCGTAAAATCCGGAACCGAAACATCGCGATACCAAATGGTATTCGAAAGAATCAGCAGCAAAACAAGCAAAAACCAATTGGTATTTGGAAGATTCAAGACTGAAACACCCAATGACCAAATGGTATTTACTTCCCTCAGTAGTGAAACACGTCAATACCATTTGGTATTGAGAAAAAAACAAAACAGCATCGATACCATTTGGTATCGTTACCAATAACTAATCTCACACATTCAACTAAAACATGTAAGACCATAAATTTTAAAAAAAGATGAAAATACCAAGAATCTTATCTAACACCCGGGTAAGTGAACTTAACTGGGTAACCCAACAAATGATTGATGAATATACGAAAGGTGATTACAGTGCCGATGCATACCTCACTGAAGTTTTTAATCAAGTTATTGATACGAATGATCAACTGGGTTTGGCCATCCAAAGAGATGTGGCTGAGTCGGAATTGGCCGAACTCGATGATCATACCGACACTATTTTTACCTGTTTACATGGTTTAACTAAAGGCTATACCTATCACCCGGATGAGGCTACCGCCGGGGCAGGTGTAAAACTGTTTAAGCGCATTGATAAATGTGGTCTGGAAGTAAAAACCAAAAGCTACGGGGAGGAGTACGGCTTGCTGAGCTCATTAATCACCGATAGTAAGGCACCGGAGTACCAGGCGGCTATTACTCAATTACCGGGTTGTGATGTACGCTTCCAGCAGCTTGAAACGGCTGTAAGCAACTTTGCAAGCCGACAAAATATCTATAAATCAGCTAAAGATGATGCTAAAAATCAAGAATCAGCCACGGTTATCAAAAGGCGATTAATTGATATTATTAAAGATGACCTGTCGGTTTACCTTAATGCCATGCAAAAAGTGAATCCTGCTGTTTATGGCGAATTATCGCAATTTATTGCCAATCGTATTAGCGAGAGTAATGCGGCTGTGCGTAGTCGTAAACAGAGCGTGGAAGCTTAAATTTTAATAGTTGAGATTAGTTGTGAGCCCTGCAGTTAATTCTGTGGGGCTTGTTTTATGAATTTGGTTGTTAAATTGTAAATCAATACTTAGCGCTAATAATAATCAATGCATATATGTATTGTCTGCATATTTGTTAATTTTAGCTTTGTAAGTACAAAAAACGATTGATACAATAAGATATAAGCGGACATGTCAGTTTACAAGAACGTTATGCGCCATAGTGGATTAGAAGTTTATTTCGTAAGATAATTTAGTTAAATAAAAAATGAGTGGAGTAGAATATTTTATTTGCAAACGTTGCGGAATTCGCAAAATGAAATCGCCCTTATTTAAAGACGGTATGTGTGACTCATGTAATAATCAATTTCATGCTGAGCAATTCAGAAGAGAAT
Organism: Carboxylicivirga sp.; assembly: GCF_982718395.1. Lineage (NCBI taxonomy): Bacteria > Pseudomonadati > Bacteroidota > Bacteroidia > Marinilabiliales > Marinilabiliaceae > Carboxylicivirga > Carboxylicivirga sp. The sequence continues at coordinate 28,053 of NZ_CEXQWX010000004.1, read as the reverse complement.
TAGAAAAAATGCCATCTGAAATTGCGACTAAATATCGTCTATATCTTATGAATGTAAATATTCATGATTACACGAAACCTGTTATCTGTGAAGATTATGTTCTAATTAAAGTTGACGGTAAAATTAGAGAAGCTATCAATAATATATTGACATTAGTTAGCTTGGGAGAAAGAGAGCAGATTATTCCTAGAGCAAAATATTTATTTGCAACTAATATAATGCTCGATTACGAAAGGGTTGAGTGTCATTTGCACAACGTATCCAACTCATCTTCATGTGAATTTTCAAGGGTATTTATTTGCGGTCTAAAGCTAAATTATTTCGATTGGAGTTTTCGTCACTTAGTCCCAGAAAACACTATAAATATAACAATTGAGAACATTAATCAGATATTAAAATTACGTTCAGACTCTACAAAGAACATAGATTTTGAAGAAGTTGATGTCAAGTATATTTTAAACAAAATATTGCAATCAACAGGCAGTGCTTTATTTAGGGGTATAAACAATCATTATCATAGTAATGATGGAATTGCAGCATCTATCTACAGAAACAATCCAGTCTTATTTAAATATGAAAAATTACAAGACCACGAAAAGGAAGTTGTTGATAAATTGCTGAGTAAAGATTTTTATCAGCCCAATACGGATAAGAAATTAATTTATGCTCTTACAGATTTACGACACAGTGGAAAAGATACTTGCTTACTAGACTTTTCAAAGAATCTTAAAATTGCTTTGTTTTTCTGTTGTTTTCCTACTCAAACAGCTAGTATTGGAGAAATTCTTATTCTAGAAAAAAAGGAGTTTGAATTTAAAGAAGAAGTTTCATATCCTAGTGAAAATGACTTTTTAATAAAGCCTGCTGTAACTATAAATACAGGAAATCGAGTAGAAGCACAAGAAAGTGTATTCCTATACTGTCATAAAGGCTATTTCCCAAGAAATGAACGTGAAGGCAAAGTTAAGAGCATACTAATTGCACCAAAATTAAAATCTTTATTCTATACATATAGTGGATATTTAGAAGAAGATATTTACCCAGATTTTCATGGTTTCATTGAAAATCAAGAAAACTTTAATACAGAAGCAAAGCTTGAATGTAAACGAAAAGAAGAAAAAGTTACAAATGAGAGACAGGTAGTTTACGAAATGGATAATTAACGGCGCATAACACGCAATCATAAGCAATGCGGGGTGAAGTAGAAAATTGAAACGAAAATGCAAGTAACAAACGGCATAGCAATTTGAAAGGCAAGTGCAATAAAACCCGTACATGCTCATATTGCCACTGTTAGGCCTCAAATAAAAAAACAGACATGAAACATTACACGTTAATTTTCATATTCCTTCTCATGAGTATAGGGTATGCCAATTCTCAACAAAAGGGAATCAATGTTATATATGGCGACCATCATTTATTTACAGTTGAGACACCGACTAACTGGATAAACGATAGGCAGGCGGCTAGCACAATTGGACTAACAAACTTCTTTTACTGCATTGATGACAAAAGTAAGTTAGTAAAGAGTTATATGTTTGCAAATGGAATTGATAAAGGAAATTCCCTGGATTCTTTAAACGCTTTTGTTGATGGAGATATCGAAGCATTTAAGGAAAAATACCCAAATGCAAAGATTTCTAAGTTCGAAATTGGGCATACCCCACCAATTATTGGTGCAATTGCACTTTCATACACAAACTTACATGACAGATTTAAGGAAGAGGTAGTCTACTTAGAAACAGAAATGACATTCATTGTCCTTACTTTCTCAGCAGATAATGAAAATGACTATCAGAAATATTCGAATGTTTTTGACTCTGAGTTTATCGGAACCTTTCAGTTTCTAGGTAATGACCCGACACCATTTCTTGAATGGCAAAAGAATAATCAAAATGAAAATACGAGGCCTAACAAACCGTAATAAAGAATAGCAGGCGGCAGTGCAATTGGTTGGGCAGAGTCTCGGTGATTGTCTAGTCGTCCTTTGGACGGACAATCTCAGCGCAGAATCGGCTACAGTGCCATGCGGACAACCGTTGTATGCAATTGTAAAAACAGACCAGAAATGACAAAAAAGAAGAAGGGAAATATCAAGAATAGAAATAAGATTAGTAAAAAAGACTTATCCAACAAAAGGAAAATAAGGAAAAATAAATGGGTACGATTGTTGGTTCTATTGGGAATATTTGTTGCTATGCTCTTCTTGATTTTCAAACCATTCCTTCCAAATAAAAATCAAACACCCAACAGGATTGAAATAGAATTTACAAAGGAGGGCGAACTTTCCTTCTTCGATAAACAGAATGATGAAATAATTACAAAGATTGATATTGAAATTGCAGAAGATGATTATGAAAGAGCATTAGGTCTTATGTATAGATACTCGATGAGTGATAGTATTGGTATGTTATTTATCATGGAAGAAGAAGTACCTCAATCGTTTTGGATGAAAGACACTTATATTTCTTTGGATATTATGTATTTAAACAAAGACTTTGAAATTGTAAAAATTCAAAAATATACTCAGCCATTTTCCGAGCAACCAATCCCTTCAGTTGAGAAATCTAAATATGTAGTTGAAGTAAATGGGGGATTTTGTGATAAGTTCAAAATCAAAGAAGGAGACTTTATAAAATATGAAAGAATAACTGCATACAACACGCTACAATAGCGCATTTCGGGATTATCAATATTTAGGTAAGTTCGTAGCTTCGATAACCAACGTCAAATCGCTGATTTGGCTTAAAATGAAAAGTTAAAACAAATACAACGCTTTGGCTTTGTGAAATTTTGAAAGTGAGTACGGTTAAAAATTCACTTACGCTTCATAGCCGCGTCCGTTGTGACCAAGCTAAAACTGCATAACCAATCATTATAAATAAAGATGGAAGAAAGCGAAAGAAAAATTAAATATGCAAGAATCACTGTCTATGCTTTCTTCGCAATAATAATTGCTTCAATAGTCATTTATACTTTGAATGAAATACGGATAAAGAAAATGGTATTAAATAACTATAAAACAACTATTGCTTATGTAGAAGATGTTGGTGTGGTAGGCATAGAATCAAATGTGTTTTTGACATATTCTTACATTGTTAATAATGTGAAATATGAGAGAACTATTCAGGCACCGTACGAATTTGAAGATTGTTGTGAACCAAAGACAAATAAGTGTTGTACAGCAAAGTATTGGGTCATCTATTCTATTAATAAACCTGATAAAAGTTTGATTAATTTAACAATTGACTTGCAAGGAATAAAAAATCCTATTTTTCCTGAGTCATTAGATTATTTTAATTGAATATTCAGAATTAAACCATTTAGTTGTGCTGGTGCTGATTTAACAAGTGAAAAGAAGATCTTCACTCATAGTATTTGTATCACACTTGCCGACTTTAGGCAGGCATTATAAAGAAAAAAAACAGGCCACAACAATGGCTTATAACGCATTGGGGGCTAGCAACACTTTGGAGAGTTTCTGTAACGGCAACCACCACCAAATCGTTGATTTGGCTTTTGAAATGAATAAAATGAAAACAAAATATAACAGCTTGGTTCAGTGTTTATCAGATTAAACTATCTCTTTAGAAATCACCATTATAATGTGAAAGCTTAAATTTTATTATTAAGATTCGTTATTAATCCTGCAGTTAATTCTGTGTGGCTTGTTTTATGAAACAGACTACAAACATTAATACTCTCAAAAAGGCTTATCAACACGTAGTACTAATAACAATCGACGTATATATATGTATTGTCTGCTTATTTGTTAATTTTAGCCTTATAAGCCGACAAAAATGATTGATACAATAAGATATTAGCGGACATGTCCACTTATAAGTGCGTTAGCGGTTATTAAGAAGAACCTTAAAGCAGACATCAAACTAAAAATATGGAATTAATATTTGCAGATGAATACTATGATTCTCCTGATTTTAAAGAGGGAGCATTTTCAAAAGACTTGAAAAAAGAACTGATAGAGTTTGATAGCCAAATTGATGCAATTGACGGAGATATAGGACACGGTGCAGATTGGCCAGTTGTCTTAATTGAGCTTTTTAACGAAATCGATTGGAGTTCTGTTTTTAAAGTAGGAACAATTTCAACTGTTTTTTTCTTGGGAAAGAAAATAAATGAAAATCTAGATGCATGGTTAGCGATAGGTAAAAAACTAAAGAAACTATTTGAAAAGAAGCAACCTAAGCGGATTGATGAAAAAGCTGCATTGTTGATGGCTTTAACAGACATAAAGGATAGTAATTTCGAATTAATTGATTTGGAAATATCTCTAAGAATCCACTCTTATAATGGTGATTTTGATATAAATGAAAATTTACTAAATCGCCCCGATTCTTTATACATTTTTGATATTATAACACCTGAATCACTTTTTATCTATGGAGTAAAATCAGATGGAATAATCTCATTTAAACATAAATATGGTAAACACTGGTTTGACTTCCTAAATGACAAGTAGACAGATGAAGTTTATTTTATTAGTAATTTTGGTTTTACCTCTAGGACTTTTAGCACAAAATAAAGCAGCCATTGATTCGGTAATGAATTATGGATTAGGTGATACTACATTGAGGAAAGTTTATTTTATAGCTGAGGAAATGCCCAAATTAATAAATGAAAAAACTATCGTTTCATACCTAATGAATCAGTCCTTAGCTACAGATACTTGTTGTGCATTTAGAGCATATATTGGATTTGTGGTAGAACCAGATAGTTCGATAACTAATAAAATGGTTCATGTTCATGCTGTAAATTGCAAAGAGCAGGGATTAGTTTATCATGGATCTGAAGTTATAGAAATAGAGTCATTGATTTTTAAAATCTTGGAAGAAATACCGCCAGTTGTACCCGGGAAAATTGATAATAAGAATGTAGCGGTAAAAATTTCATTTCCTGTTCACGTTGATTGTTATATAAGATAATATGTGTCGAAAAAAAGAAATAACAACTGCTAACAAACCGCATAGCGCATAAGGCGTTCGGTGCATTTGGGAAGGTTGGCAGCTTCGGTCAACACCACCAAATCTTTTATTTGGCTTTTGAAATGAATAAAATAAAAACAAAATATAACAGCTTGGTTCAGTGTTTATCTGATTAAACAATCTCTTTAGGAATTGCCACTATAATGTGAAAGCTTAAATTTTGATAGTTGAGATTAGTGTGAGCCCTGCAGTTGATTCTGTGGGGCTTGTTCTATGAAACATGCTGCAAACTAATCACTTTTGTTGTAACTTGAACTTATAGGAAACGAATCAAAAAAATATGAAAGAAAACAAAGCATGCATTATCCCGACAATGCGATACAAAAATGCCCGAACGGCAATTGACTGGTTATGCAAGGCATTTGGATTTGAAAAACACCTCATAGTTGAAGGAGAGAATAATACCATTGCGCACGCACAACTGACATACGGCAATTCCATGATTATGCTAAGTTCTGAAAATGAAAACGAATATGGAAAACTGGTAAAAACGCCCAAAAGCCTCAACGGAAATAACACTCAAGCACCTTATATTGTAGTCGAGAAAATTGATGAACATTACGAAAAGGCAGTAGCTGCGGGAGCAAAAATTCTAATAGAAATTAAAGATGAAGAATACGGTGGACGAGGCTATACATGCAAGGATGCTGAAGAATATATATGGAACTTTGGTTCATACAACCCTTGGACTGAAAACGAATAGTGAAAAGCCAGCAAACAACAATGGCTATTATGTCATGCCCTCCCTTTGGTCAGTCATGCCACATAGCCGGGTCGTTGTAGCCAATAAAAAATAATCACAATGAAAGATATCCCAGGAATCGATGAAAACGGCAATCCCAAGAATGGCCCATTTAAGGTGTTCTTCAAGAACGGACTTGTCTCTTGTCAGGGTGAATTTGACAACGGAAAAAAATCAGGAACGTGGAAATACTTTCTCAACAATGGACAATTGCAATCATCCGGCAACTACAAAAACGGGAAGATTGTTGGTAGGTGGGAATGGTTTTACAAAAGTGGTGAACCTAGGGGAACGGGTGGTTTCGATGATGAAGAGAATAAGCATGGTGAATGGAAACGATTCCATACCAACGGTCAACTCTGGGATGAAGGTCACTACGAACACGGCAAGAAGAAGGGCATTTGGAAGGTTTATAATGAGGCTGGCAGATTGGTAAAGGAGCAAACTTTTAAGTAGCGGAACAGGTGTCTCCATCTATCCTCGCAGCTAACAGGTGATTCAGACACTCGGATTTAATATTGATCGTGAAACCTTAATAAAGTGAATTGACCAAATTCGCCCAAGAAAGAGAAACTTGATTGACAGGATTAGGAAAAAAATAAATGGCTACAAAAATGACTATAAAGCAAAGGGCTAACCAACCAAACCGTTCCTACGCTTCCTAGCCGGAACGTTGTACATCACCCCAAAAGGAACCACTTATGAACTACCAGACATTTCAACCTCATCCGGATTTACAATCTTTTATTAACTGTTACTGGACATTAGAAGTTCCCGCCAATAATAATGGGGAAAGACAGCGGATTGTACCCGATGGCTGTATTGAAATGGCCTTTATTCTGGGAGATGACATAAAACGGTATACCTCAGAAGATGAATTTATACTGCAACCTCGTGCAATGGTGCTTGGGCAAACAATTGAACCTTTCTATATCGAACCAACAGGATATGTTGATACTTTTGCGATCCGTTTTTACCCATACGGATTTACTAACTTTGTAACAGTTCCGCTTAAAAACTTAGCCAATAAAGAAACTCCCATACAATTATTGTTTGGAGAAGAATCCGCCAAAGAACTGGAGCAAAAAATAATTCATGCGGCAGGTGTTAAGCAACGAATAGATATTATAGAGAATTTTTTTCTAGAAAGGTTAAACAACAAATCAACAATAGACAGTATTGTAAAAACAACCGTAGATGCCCTTTTATCAACAAACGGAAATGCACCAATAAAAACCATTCTTAGAGGAGATTTGTCCAAAAGAAGACAACTTGAGAGAAGGTTTGCAAAACAAATTGGAGTTAGCCCTAAACAGTTGGGTAAAGTAATACGCTTACAAACCGCATTAAAAATGTTACTTGCCCAAAAGACTGAGAGCCTAACGAATATAGCTTACGAAAGTGAGTATTACGACCAGGCCCATTTTATTAAAGACTTTAAGGAGTTTACTGGAATTAACCCAAAGGAGTTCTTGGGTAATGAAAATATGGCTCTTTCCTCCCTTTTTTATAAATAGGCTGGTGGGTGTCGCATTTTTACAATTTTAAGCATTGCAGAGGAGATATCTTAGTTGTGTTAATTAATCAGAAAATGAAACGTACATGTAAATTTTAATCTTAAAAATTACACACAACTTGTCCCGACTCAGGCGGGAGGGTAATGATTAAAATTTCTTGAGAGTTCCATGTGACAACTGAAAGAAAATTATAAACATGAAAAGATTAACCACATATGCAATACTTGCTTTTAGCTTTATTGCCTGCTACGGTCAAAACAAATCTAATTCAGAAACACAACAAATTACACGTGATATGAACACATTTATCTCTCTTTTTGAAATCCCGGCTACGGATATTTCACGAGCCATCAATTTTTATCAGTCAATTTTGGACATTAATATTGAGAAAATGGAAATGCCGGGAATGGAAATGGGAATATTTCCATACGAAGAACAAACGGTTACAGGAGTTATCATGAAAGGGGAAGACTACAAGCCTTCGGTTGATGGGGTAACCATATATCTAAATGGTGGAGACAACCTTCAACACATTCTTGATAAGGTCGAAAAGAATGGCGGAAAAATCATTGTTCCAAAAACCGCTCATGCAGATGAAAATGGATATTTTGCTTTGTTTGTAGATACAGAAGGAAATAAGCTCGGCTTAAATTCACCGAATTAAATCCGCAGTATTTTTAGAAACTGTTTAAGTTTTATCCTTTGGTTTATTTTGGCGACTTAAGCCCTCAAACTGCTACAAAAATTCTTTAAATAGCAGTGCTATTGTTCATCCTTAATTGTTTTTAATGGTATTCACGAACTTGCGTTTCGCATCATTTTTGCCTTATCTGAGAACTTAATTCATCCAAACTAATTAGCTCCGCTGAACGATGTTTCACAAAAACAAAATTTAAACAGTTTCTGGAAACTTTGTGGCGTTTTAAATTGCCTCAAAACAATCACTTCGTTCACTTGCAAACTCCAGGTGTGGGTCATGAACTGGCAGCAGTATACTAAATTGTTAGAACGTTTAACATCGTAAAGTACCGTGTCAAAGCGAACATTTGCTTCGAATAGAAAGACACATAACATCCATAAATTACCGCACAACAAACTATGTTGATATGGTAAACCATAAAATGAAGTTAAAGCTCTTTCCAGTTAAGACAATTATTTAATAGCTTTGATTGTTTTCGCTCCTGCACAAGCCTCCTCGTTAGTTTTACTTATCATGAAAGGATTTGTGTGATAGCAGGGTGTAAAGTTAGAATTGAACGTGAGTACAATTAATAAAATATGAAAGAGTTTGAATTTATTCTCTATGTTGCTAATCAGGATAGAAGTAAAGAATTTTATCAGGAACTATTGAAGATTACTCCAGGTTTAGATGTTCCAGGAATGACAGAATTTGAATTGACGGATGGTGTAAAGTTAGGCTTAATGCCAGAAAATGGAATTGCAAAGATCTTGATGGACAAGGTTCCACACCCAAAAGATGGTAATGGCATACCAAGATGTGAATTGTATCTAAAGGTGGAGGATGCAGAAGAGTATATAAAAAGAGGAATTCAATTGGGCGGGAAAGAAATTAGCAGATTAACAAAACGTGATTGGGGAGATACGGTTGGATATATTTCTGATCTGGATGGGCACATTATTGCATTTGCAGAGGGAGAGTAAATAAAATAACTAACAAATTATTGTAAGCAAATAGAATAAGTATGGAACAACAGGAAATCATAATTAGAATAAGTAAAACCAAAATATTAGGATTATTTGGGCTAAGCTTGTGTTTTATTATACTGGGAATATGGATTGCATTTTACGCACCGGATGTGAAGGTTGAAATGCTTAATTCTGATCTGCTAAAAAAGTCAATAGGATTCCTGTCTATCTTATTTTTTGGTTTCATGGGCGTATTGATTTTGAAAAAACTGTTTGAAAATAAAATAGCAATAAGAATATCCAGTGAAGGGATTTATGAGCATTCAACTGTGATCAATAATGGACTTATCAAGTGGGAAAACATTGAAAAAATTGAGCGTATTAAGGTATATACTCAAAAATTCATTCGAATCATTGTCAATAATCCAGAGGACTTCATTAACAGGCAAAAGAACATCCTGATTCGCAAGAATATTCAGGTTAGTCAGAATAAGTATGGTTCGCCGATTCAAATTTCAACCAATGGGCTTAATATTTCATTTGATGAATTGTATAATTTACTAAACGAAGAATTTACAAAAAGAAAATAACTACATAGCTTTGATTGCACTAAACTAACTGAACATGGAAAAACGAAATATGGTATTTATAGCCACCAGCCTAGATGGTTATATTGCCGATAAAGATGGAGGACTCGATTGGCTGTTTAGCATTCCCAACCCACAACAGGTTGATATGGGATACACACCATTTATTAACCAGGTTGATGCCATCGTGATGGGGCGAACCACCTTTGAAACAGTATGCGGATTCGAATGTCCCTGGCCTTATACCAAGCCTGTATTTGTTTTAAGCCGAAGCCTTAAGTCGATTCCTGATGCCTATGCCGATAAGGCAGAGCTGGTCAATGGTTCTTTATCAGAAGTGTTAGCACATGTAAACGAAAAAGGACATAAGCGACTCTATATCGATGGTGGGACGACCATTCAAAGTTTTCTTCAGGAGGATCTGATTGATGACGTGATTATAACAACTATACCGGTATTGTTAGGTGGTGGATCACCTTTATTTGGTGATTTGGTAAAGCCTTTAGACTTTGAGTTTGTCAAATCGACAGTTTACCTCGATAAGGTCATACAATGTCATTACAAGCGTAAGCGTTCTGATCAAGTATAAAATAAAAATGAGCCTGTTCAATCCCCAGAACAGGCTCGTTGTTTTATCGCACATTCGCAATATTTTTTTCAGCGTAAATCCGCGCCATCTGCGGGCTGTAAATTCTTCTTACTTCTATAGAAATAGCGGAATATAACCGGAAATACAAATAAAGTAAGGATTGTGGCTGAAACCACGCCCCACACGATAACAGTTGCCAAAGGTTTTTGTGATTCAGAACCAATGCCGGTGGATAGAGTGGCAGGAATCAGCCCGATAAAATCGGTACTGGCCGACATCAGAACCGGACGAATACGTTCACGCACCCCATCTTTAATGGCATCATCGAGTTGAAAACCACTGTTCAGGTTTTCTTTAAACTTGCTTATGAGTATCACACCATTTTGCACACTGATTCCAAATAAAGCGATAAAACCAACCCCAGCAGATATGCTAAAGTTAATATCCATCACCAGCAAACCAAACATTCCACCTATCAGGGCAAAAGGAGCATTGAGCATCACCATGCCTGCATCACCCGCATGATTAAAAGTAGAGTACAGCACAATAAAAATTAGCAGGAATACCAAGGGAACCACTTGTGTTAAGCGGCGCTGAGCCCGTTCCATATTTTCAAACTCACCATTCCAGGCCACATGCATGCCGGGTTGTAAAAGCACCTCTTCGTTAAACCGTTCTTGTGCCTCTGCAATGGTGCTACCCAGATCGCGTCCACGAACCGAGAAGGTCAGGGCAATGTTTCGTTCACCATCCGAGCGGTGAATAAATGCAGGTCCGGTAGTGGTGCCAATATCCGCAATTTCTTTCAATGCAATATGTGTTCCCTGCATTGTCGGAACCATGATATTACCAATATCCTCTTCATCGCTTCGGTACTCTTTCTGGTAACGAATACGAATATCAAAACGACGTTCACCTTCATATAGCTGAGAGGCGGCTTTACCACCAATAGCCATTTCGATCACCGAATTGGCATCCATTGTATTCACACCATATAGAGCCATCTTTTGCTCGTCCAGCTTAATACGCATTTCCGGTTGTCCCATCAACTGAACAATGGCCAGGTCTGTAATACCCTCAATATCATTTAAGATGTTATAAGATTGCAGGGCGTAATCTTCCAGTTCTTCCAGATCATTGCCAAAAATCTTTAAGGCCAATGCACCTTTTACACCAGAAACGGCTTCTTCCACATTATCCATAATTGGTTGTGAAAAATTAAAGATGATGCCCTGGTATTGCGATAGCAGTTGATCCATTTCTTCCACCAGCTCTTCTTTGTCTACTTTTCGTTCCCATTCACCAGGCGGAAGTAATTCAACATGAAACTCGATGTTGAAGAATCCAGTTGGATCGGTACCGTCATTAGGGCGGCCTGTTTGTGATAATACACTTTTCACTTCAGGAAAACTGCGCAGGTCGCTGCGGATTTTCTGTGTCAGATCATACGATTGGTCAAGGCCCGAGCTAATCGGCATCATAGCCCGTACATAAATAGCTCCTTCGTTTAGCTGTGGTAAAAATTCGGTGCCGATGTATTTACCTGCAACAATGGAGGCCAGCATGGCAATACCTGCCAGGCTCAGTGTAATTTTACGGTTGTTGTAGGCCTTTTCAAAAATGCGGTAGGTGACCTTTTGAGTAAAGCGAACAAACAGGTTATCTTTTTCTTTCACATTAGTGCGAAGCAGGACGCTTACCAATACCGGTATCAGCGTCAGTGAAAGAATCAATGCGCCCAGCAAAGCAAAACCAAAGGTATATGCCAGAGGTGAAAACATTTTACCTTCTACCTCCTGGAAGGCAAAGATGGGTACCAGAGCAATGATGGTAACCAGCTGTGAGGCAAATAAACTTTTCCCCAGTTCGGAACCTTTCTTCTTGATCAAGCCCATTTTAGCCAGTTTGTTAAAACGTTCCATACCCAGCCGCTTGGCTTGCTTGTCGAGCATCACGAACAAACCTTCGACCATCACCACGGCTCCATTCACAATAATACCAAAGTCGATAGCACCTAAGGATAACAGATTGGCCGACATGCCCTTGGCTCGCATCATAATAAAGGCAAAGAGCAAGGACAACGGGATGATGATAACCACCATGAGTGTCGTTCGCCAATTTGCCATAAATAGCAGTACAAAGATGATGACAAAGAAAATACCTTCCGACAGGTTTTTTAATACTGTATTGGTGGTATAGGTGATGAGCTCGTCACGGTCATAAAAGGTCACAATTTCCACATCGCCTTCAAGAACCCGTTCGTTGAGGTCAGTGATTTTGGCTTTGAGTGCATCAATGACTATTCCGGGGTTCTCATCCTTACGCATCACAACAATGCCCTGCACCATATCAGGATTATCATCCAAACCAACAATACCTAGACGTTCGGCGTGTGTTTCGCGAACTTTGGCCACATCCTTCACCAGGATAGGAGTGCCGTTGATATTGTCAATGATGATGTTCTCTATTTCCTTGATGTTTTCAAGCAAACCAATACCCCGAACCACAAAGGCTTGTCCGTTCTTTTGTATAACATCACCACCAACGTTAACGTTACTGTTTTCAACTGCTTCGTATAGCTCCAGGGCTGAAATGTCGTATTTAGCCATCGCTACCGGATTGGCAGCTACCTCGTAAATTTTCACCTCACCACCAAAGCTCACAATATCTGCAACACCGGGAACAGAACGTAGGTGTCGTTCGATCACCCAATCCTGTATGGTTTTCAATTCACGAACAGTTTTGGTTTCAGACTCCAGCACATAACGGAATATTTCACCTGTTGGTCCGCTGGATGGTTCCATATCCACATCCACATCATCGGGCAGGTTGAGATTGGCCATACCATTCATTACCAGTTGGCGGGCTTTAAACTCATCCATGTCGTCGCCAAAGGAGACAGTAACTACCGATAAGCCAAAGAGTGAGATGGAGCGCACATTGGTTTTGCCCGGAATGGCATTTAATTCTATTTCAACCGGAAGAGAGACAAATTTTTCCACTTCTTCAGCACTTCGTCCGGGCCATTGGGAGATGATACGAACCTTCGGATTAATAACATCAGGGAAGGCTTCGATGGGAGTTTGAGTATAACTGTATATGCCGGTAATGATCAACACCCCCGTCATAATAAATATGAAGAAGCGGTTGTTGAGTGAGAAGGCGATTATATTTTTGACTAATGATCTCATACTGGTCAATATTAAATGTTTAACACATGGCTTTGCTTAGCTTTTTTCTTTCGAATGCAGCTTTGATCATTCGCCGTACCGTTCATTATTTTGTAATTGTGTGAACACCAAAAGCGGATACTGAGACACAACTTTATCACCAGGTTCCAGTCCATTGCTTAGAAAGGTAGAGTCGTTATTCCGGCCCCATATTTCAACAGCCTGATTCTGAAACTGATTATTTCCGGTTTCTTTTACTACAAAGTGTTGTCCATTATCAAAGATGACCGATGATGATGGAACAGCTACCAGTAAATCGTCACTTTGCACACTAACTTCGGAGCGCACAAACATCTCTGGTAATAAGTATTGACCTTCGTTATTGATTTTCAGTTGAGCTTTAATAACCTTGGATTCGGGGTCTAACACGCGAACAACCCGATTAATGGATGCCTGATATTCTTTATCGGGATAAGCCAAGGATTGCAGTTTGACTGTCAAACCTTCCTTAATATATCGCATATTGGATTCGGAAATCAACAGGTTGACAAGTACCTCATTGAGGTTGGTGATGGTGAATAAAGGCTCTTCAAAATCCTCTGAAACAAAGGTGTTGGTTTGAATATTCCGTGCTTCAATGATGCCATCAATTGGCGTTTTGATCTGATATTCCGCAGATTCATTACCATCTAATATACTTAGCTGTTTCAGCACCTTATTCACTTCGGCACGCGCGATGTTTAATTCTGCTTCGGCAGTTGCCATTTCCTGATTTGATAACAAGCCATCATTAAATAATGAACGCGCTGCCTGATGTTCTTTTTCTTCACGAACCAGATTATTTTGAGCTGCAATCAGCTCATTTTGTAAATCTGTTAATTCATTGGATGAGATGATGGCCAGAACATCACCTTTCTTAACCTGATCGCCCAATTGCACATTGACCTTTATAACTTTTCCGCTAACCAGTGGTGGAATATTAATCTGAGCATCAGGTATTGAGGATACCTTTCCGTTCAGCCGGATTATTTGCTCACCTTTTGTGGATTGAGCTTCGCTGATGCTGATCAGGCGTTTCATCTTATCCGTTAAAAAGTCATCGGATTGATTATTTACGGTTGTTGTTTGATTGCAGGCTGCTAAAAATGGTAATAGCAGGATTAATATATAATTCTTCATTTTTCTGAGTATTTATGATTGACGGATGTTAATTATCGGGTTATTCACTTTCTGTTGAAATCAATTCCGGTTGAATAATTGATCAGTTCACGATCAGTAAAAAGCTGAGCGCGCAGCTCGAAATAATTGGTTACGCCTTCGTTGTAGGACTCGAAATAGTCGATAAACTCAAGGATACTGATGTTTTGCCTTTCAAAACCATTAATTGCACCAGTGATCATATGATCCAGTTCATCTATCAGATCATCATCCATAAGTTGCGCTACTTGCTGGGTTTGAATAAACTTATGGTACGACTCCAATATTTCTGCTTCGACTAGATTAACAGCTTTCTGCACATTGATTTCGGCTTGTTCCTTCGATATCTGAGCTTTCTTTATTTCACCCTGATTGCGATCAAATAAGGGTAGTTCAATGCCAAAGGTAAGTCCGACATAATCCCACTGTTCGGCACCTCGTCGGTCGTACATAGCGCCAATGTTCAAGTCGGGAATGGCTTCTGATTTAGCCATGCTGATTTCAGCATCGGCCAGCCGGGAAAGTTGTACTTCAACCTGAAGATCGGCTCGCTGATCTAATCCTGTCAGAAGCAACTGGTCTAAAGGCAGGAATTCGTTTTTAAAATCAGCCAGTAACTCAACGGGTTCTTCCAATATCAGTTCAGTCCTGTTAGGTATGCCTAAAAGAATGCGGAGACTGGCTGTTGTTTCAATCAGTTCCTGCTCCATCTGGAGTACTTCCATTTGGGTAGCCGTCAGCAATGTTTTCAAACGTGTTAATTCAGCACGTGAGTAATGACCCGATTCAAAGAGTCTGGTGTAAGCCGTAATCATATTATTAAGATGCACGGCACTTTTTTCCATTCGCTCTTTGCGCTGATTCATAAAATAAGCTTCAATAAATACAGTGCGAAGCTCATTTTTAAGGTTACGCACAGTTTCATAAAACTCAAGCTGTGCGATCTCAATGCCCCGGTCGGCTATCTCGGTACGTTTCTTTCTTTTTCGTCCCAGTTCAATTAGCTGATTAACTTCAAACACTCGTTGTGCATAGTAATCGTTGCGAAACCACTTTTTATCCTCATAATCCCACATAGCAATTTCGACATTTAGTTCCGGATTCGGCCATAATCGTGCCTGTATCCTCTCTGCCTCAGCCATCCTTATATTGTATTTCTCAGCTATTAACTCGAGATTTTGCTCGATAAATAACTGCTCGGTCAGTGCCAGATTAAGCACTTGTTTTTCTTGTGAAATGGCTGATGTGCCGACAAAAAGCAGCAATAGCCATGTGTTCAGAACTTTCATGTGTAAATTCTTTAAATGTTAGGTACATATGTTTTTACCGGTTGAACAGAATGCTTTATGGTTTATCAGTCAAATTGCTTTATGCTGGAGACCAGTATCTCTCATCATACCATGACTTCAGAGCTAATGACTCAACCTGACCTTATTGACGAGTGTTGCCATGTGGCAATTGGTGGGATTCAAGATTTGTTAGCAGGAGAATTTATTTCAACCTGAAAAATAAAGATGTCCACCCGGTCAATGCATTATTTAAGGCATGTAATACCTTTAAGAAAGTTCGGATTGTGGAGGAGGAGTGTCGGGAAGTGCCTTATAAAGGCCTGTCAGATTATTGTTGAAAGCATAACCTGTACTCTTAATTGTTCGGGCGTATTGACTGTGGTCAATATCCGTTTCATAAATAAAGTATTCTGTTTTTGAGCTTATTCTTTTGCTTTCTTCCATTCCCTCATCGTAATCAGCGAGGGTATTGTCGTCATCAATAATTAGCAGGAAGGCCTCAAGAAAACTTTCAACTTTGTTTGTGGCATTCAGACTTCTAAAATCCTGGTCATCGACATTAACCAGGTTGTTGATAAACAAAAGCATCAGCACCCAATAGGTTAACTTCTTCCATGTTGAGTTTAATGCTGAATATTTATTTGTGTTTATCATTTGCATGCCCGTCAGTAATCAAATACTATACCAAATGTATTCTTGAATGATTGATAAAGATTTGAATTTGCACAATAGTATCAGGCATAGTAAAATAATTGTGGATTGTACATTTTTCTTTTTTCTGCAGATTTTTATTCATCCAAACAGGTGAATACATTTTCAGCGTAAATCTGCGTTATCTGCGAGCTGTAAAATTCTGCTCCGGGAATTAGGGTAATATAGATGCGATCTGTAAAATCATAAAAAAAGGCAACCAGATGGCTGCCTTTCAATTATATTGGTTTTTATGGATTAGTCCTCTTGAGGAACAAATACCACTTCAATTTTATCAGACTTCTTGAAGAATTTCTTAGCCAATTTCTTAATTTCTTTGGCCGACATGTTTTCAATAATGTCTTCATAGTTTTCTGCAAGAGCCATGTTGATACCATTTACATAGTAACCATAGATGTTGTTCATCCAATAACTGTTTTGCTCTTTGCTTTCGGCACGACCTTTTAGGAAGTTCATACGCGTCTTATCAATGTCCTCCTGAGAAGCACCTGTTTTCATCATTCTATCAATTTCGGCGTAAACCAAAGGAATCAGATCATTTGCCCTTTCAGGATCACAATCGAACTGGATAGAAACATTTCCTTCTGCTTTTGGATAATGGCTGGTAGAAGCTCTTACACCAACTCCATAAGTTCCACCTTCTTTCTCGCGAATACTCTCGGTGTAACGTAAAGTAAGAATAGAGCTGATAAATGACATACCGATACGGTTTTCAGGAGTATAGTCCAACTCAGTATTGTAGTAAATCTGAACGTTGGCTTTTGGTTCAGCCATTTTAACTGGAATAGTCTTTTTCGTTACTCCTTCAGGACCATTCACATTATTATCTCTCCAGTTTTCTCTTGTATCATTCGAAGCGATGGCACCAAGATATTTAGCTGCCATTTCTTTAGCTGTTTCTTTTTCGATGTCACCCACGCTAAAGAATGTGAAATCAGCAGCATTATTAAAGCGTTCTTTGTAAATGCGTTCCATAGTATCGAAAGAAACATTTTTCAGGTAATCCACACCAAAAACAAGGTTACGTTCGTGATAATTAGTGCGAATAGCGCTGATGCTGTCTTGCATAATCTTCTTTGGATCATCACCCATATTGCTTACATAAGCCATATAACGTGCCATCAGTGCATTCTGAGCTTCTTCATCGAAACGAGGTTGTTCAAAGCGCAGATAAGCAAGTTGCATCATGGTTTCGAAGTCTTCTGTACGACAGCTACCCTTAATAGATTCAGATAAACCACCAATGCTAAATGATACATTGGCTTTTTTACCAGTCAACGCTTTTTGCAGAGCGATGGCATTATAATTACCAATACCTGAAGCAGAAATAAACTCACTGGCCATGTTAACCGATGGTAAGTCAGCTACGTCATATAAAGACGAACCACCTTTACTATAGCTACTTAGTGATACCTGGTTCTTATTGTAGTTAGCATAGCGATAAACCACTTTAGTATTGTTATTCAAAGTCCATTCAACTGCATCAAAATCAGGTAGCTCACGTTCCGATATAACTTTACCTTCTCTTGGTAGTTCCTCAACTAATGATGAGCTTACAGCTTCATCTACATAAGCTGTAATGCCTGTATTATTTTCAACCTTATTGATAATAGCGAAAGCTTCTTCTTTGGTTAAGTGTGTAATATCCTCCTTTTCAGGACCAGAAATGACAACAACTCTGTTTTCATCTGTATACATGGTGTTGAAATAAGCCTTCAATTCCTCAGCCGTAATTGATGGAATAATTGATTGAGCAAACTTATATTCATACTCTATACCTGGCATTGGAACATTTTCCAAATAAAGACTGGCTATTTCTTTACAATAACTGTCATGACTGATTTTATCTCGTTGCTTGTAATAATTTTCGAAACCCAGCAACATAGATGTTTTTGCACGCTCTAATTCACCATTGGTAAAACCAAAACGTTTAACACGTTCAACCTCTGTTAAGATCGCTTCAAATGCAACAGCCTCTTCATTATCTTTAGCTGTTGTGTTGATGCTCATTAAGCTAACTGTTCGAGGATAGTCAGAGAAACCAACAGAACCATTGATGAAAGGAGGATTTCCTTTTTGTAATAGTTCATTGATGCGCGTTGATATCATAGACTTAATCAAACTACGCATGTAGTTAGCTTTTAATGTCTGGTGGTTTTTATCAGCAGCTGCTTCACCTTCGTGTCTGATGTATAGTGCTACACTTGATTGTGGATTTTCCTTGTCAAGTGCTAAAGCGAAAGTTGTTTCAGCTCTTGGTTCAACTTTTACTTCATAACGTTCTTTAGGGTTGGTAACTGCTGGAATCTTAGAGAATAACTTGATTACTTTTTGTTCCATTTCTGCGGCGTCAAAATCACCTACAACTGCAATAGCCTGCAAATCGGTTCTGTACCAATCGTGATAGAAGCGACGTAATTCATCGTACTCAAAGCCTTTGATTACATCCAGCTCACCAATTACATCGCGCTCTCCATATTTAGAGTTATTTAAAAGAGCAGGCATAATTTTAGCACGTGTTCTGAAGCTGGCATCTCGTCTGGTACGCCATTCCTCAGAAATAACGCCACGTTCGGCATCAATTTCTTCTTCTTCTAACAAAAGGTAATTCGACCAATCATGCAGAATCAACAGACAAGTATCCATTAACCCATTTGGAGCCACCGGAACATTGGAAATGTTATAAACAGTTTCGTCCTGTGCGGTATAAGCATTGATGTTTCGTCCAAAAGCGATACCGTGCTTTTCCAGTGACGAGATAACACCTTTACCAGGGAAGTGTTTTGTCCCGTTAAAGGCCATGTGCTCAAGAAAGTGGGCTAAACCATCTTGTGTGTCATCTTCCAGGATACCACCAACATTTTGAATGATATAAAAGCTGGCACGCTCTTTTGGTTCCTGATTATGTCGGATATAATAAGTTAATCCGTTATCTAATACTCCGGTCCTGATAGCCGGGTCAACAGGGACAGCTGAATTTAAATCATACTGGGCCTGTAATGAGCTTCCTATTAAAAGGTAAGCTGCTAAAAATAAAAATATATGCTTCATCTTGGTTAGTTTTAACAGGTGTCGAATATATGAATAAGACATTGCTGCATACTTGAATTAACAATTATTAACAGGTTAATTAAGGTTAACGCTTATTAACAGAGGGACTGAAACGCAAATATATTTCTATATCATTTGCTAAAACATGATTCTTTGCACGGAAGAAAAATAATCGCTAAAGCTAAGATTTTGAGTTTAGTGTTCCAGACACTTGGTTTTGGGTTTTGAGTCTTACGGATCGTATCTTTAATCCCATAATGCAAATAAAGATACGATCCGCAACCAAGCGCTAAAACTTATCCGATGAATATTTACGTCATGCAAATATTCATCGGATAAGTTTAGAAATAGCAGATTGCGATAAATTTGGATTCTGTACCTTCATAAAAGGTACATGTAATTATAGGAAATATTATTGCAGCTTCATAAGCTGCAAATGTCGTTAAAGGAATTGCCATTGCAGGGTCATAATTTGCAAATGTTGTCAAATAAAACGCTAATGCGGCCTCATGATTTGCACATGTAAACAGTACATGCCCTTTTTATGAGACTGCAATAGCGTTTTATTTAGGCAATTTCAGAAGTAAGACTTAAAAAGAAAAATACATGAGGTTAATCTTTAGGGATTAGCCTTTTTGTCTTTCATAATAATATATTGACTCATAAGCCACAGGTTTTTTGCTAAAATTGGACATACCAATCCCATCAATTGAAGTTA
Organism: Carboxylicivirga sp.; assembly: GCF_982718395.1. NCBI lineage: Bacteria > Pseudomonadati > Bacteroidota > Bacteroidia > Marinilabiliales > Marinilabiliaceae > Carboxylicivirga > Carboxylicivirga sp. Next base: position 7,832 of record NZ_CEXQWX010000004.1, on the reverse strand, counting down.
TTTTCGGTAAATGATTTATGCTGCCCTGGATGCTTGATTCTGCATCCGCCTTCCTATTTCAAGAGCATTCCCAACATGGATGCCCATAAAAATCCAAAGCATTTCAGAGTCCTTTGTTCGGGCCTTAATGCGATTCAAATAGTAATGTTGTTTATCCTTGCCAAAACTGCCTTCCAGGCGGGTCGCCCGCTCTTTTTTGATTTGTGCTGCCATCTGCTTACGGTGTTGCTCGTGCTTACCTTCACGTCCTTTTCTAACAAAATCAGTCCGGATATTATGAGAGGTGGCAAAGCGTCGGTTGGCATTGGTGGCATAGATAGCATCAGCACCGGCTATCTTTAGTTTTGTGTGAGTTAAGGCTTGAGCCAGGTAAACCGATGACTTAAAATGAGTACCTTCATTAAAGGCATCAAAGCTAAGGTGTTCGATAAAGCTGATACCATTAATCTGTATTTTATTGACCTTGGCCCCGAACTCTACTGCTTTTGTTTCTTTTCCCCTGACAATCGGGCGGATATAGCTTTTGGAAAGACTAACGATTCGGTCTTCCGGAGATTGACCTGTAGTAAACTTATAGTTTTGTTGCTCCAGTACTTTTTCAATGATAGCGTATTGTGTATAATATTTTTCAGGCATTTTAACATCCAGTTGCCTGAGCATGATTGCCAGTTCATCCAGTAGTTTTGTGAGCAAATTCAATAATCCCCTGCTAATGGCAATGCGTTCCTTTTTCGGCTTCCGACGTTTGCGACTATAGTTCCAATAGCGCTGTTTCCACTTATTGTATTTGCTGCGCGGCATGGCTTGTTTGCTATATGGACAAAGTAGTTTTAACTGGTTCTGACACCAATCAGTTGCTTCCCATAACAACTTCTGATCGGTAGGGAAACGCAAACTGCTTTCGTAACAAGTGGCATCGGTAACAACCTGATCCAACTCTTCCATATAAGGCAACCAATGCCCGGCTAAACACTTTTGTGCCTGGTCAATATCCAATTGGGCTGCCAGCTCGCATCGTATCTGACTAATGATTTTAAAATTGGTGATTTGCTCCCCAACTCCCAATAATAATCGACAAAACAGCTGGTAGTAAATATTGGAGTTAAACTGCTCTACCAGGCGTTTATCTGAACAACAAGCATAGTTCTTCAGGAACATTAATGCCAGTTTTCCTTGTGGGCTAAATAGACAATCTGGCCCCATCTTACTTTCTGTGATACCGAATGAATCAACGAGCTTATCCCATGGAATAGCTTGGTAGATCTTACCTAATGAAGAAGCAAGAAATTGTTTATATACGACCTGAAAATTATCTTCAATAGAAAAAAGAGGAAGATGAGCCTGAAATTCTGGAATACTTTGTAATTTTATCACTACTAGAAAAAAAGCAAACCCCGATTTATGGCAAAAGTGCCTGTTTTCGGGGTTTTGTTATACTCTTAAGATAGTGATAATTATCTAATTATCAAAGTAATAGAATAGCTTATGGATATGCCTATTTATATGCAATGGTATTTTTGCTGATGCATCACCTTTTTGTTAGTTGTCATTAGCAAATTATTGTTGCACTACTTCAAATTCTCAATTACCTGATCCAATTCTTCAACATCAGGGTAATCTTTTTTCATTTGCAGAGCCAGCTGTTTGGCTTTAGGCCCCATATTATTTGAAATATAATAGCGTAATAATTCGGCTTTGCTGTTATATGATTCAAACATATTGATCTCTTTCTGCAAATAACGTTCGGCTTCCTGCTTATTGCCCTTGAAATCATACATCATTGCAATGTTATGTGCCACACGCGGACGCTCTGGGTTTAAATCGTAGGATTTGACAAGAACTGAAAGTGACTCGTCATATTTCTTCATTTCGGATAATAACAACCCAAAAGAATACATGGCCACTGCATCTTTTGGCTCGTTCTTTAAATAATCACGAAACAGCAGCTCGGCTTTATCGTTTTGTTGAATCTTATTATACAGATATGCCAGATTTAATTTGATGAAATGAAGTTCCTTGTCCTGCTTTAAAGCTTTTAGATAAAATTGCTCGGCCGGCCCATAATCTCCACGGTTGTAATAAAAGTTAGCAAGGTTGAATTTACCAATAGGGAAGTCTGAGTTATAAATCAGGACATCTTCGTATTCCTTAATAGCTTTATCATAGGATTTACGGTGCTTCTGAGGAATCTGATCCTGACCCATGGTTGATAGAATGCGGGCTGCTTCGGTTCGGACGGCTTTAGTATCATCAATCAACATTGGATATAACAGTGAGGCATCTTCTTCACTGGTCAATTGTATAGCTCTAACTGCTGCGAGGCGCATATCCGGGTACAGGTTACTTAAATAATCTTCAACTTCCTTTTTCAGAGAATCCTGGAAATAATTACCCATATACTGGATCGATAAGCTTCGAATATTATGGGGGTAAAGCTCTTCGTTGATAATCCTTTTAAGGCGCACAACCGCTTCTTCTTTGCCATTACGTGCATCATCAAAAGCCTGAGCAAAATGGTAAGACCTGCTTTCTCCATACCATTGTGTAATATAATTCTCTGACCATTGGTTGCTTTTATCTGCGTGGCACTGATTACAGGCATTGGGCACATCATATTTAATAGATAAATCAGGACGTGGCACCCTGAAACTATGATCACGGCGATAGTCAACACCCATATAATACTGACCATGCATATGGCAATTGATACATAATGTTCCCGAACCAACTTCAAATTTCACACCTGATTCGGATATGACAGCCTCGCCAGGCATTCCTGCTTCTTTATGGAAGTGATGATCGGGAGTATCGTAAATATCAGCTGTATGACACTGAAGACAAAGCTTGTTATAGTCAGTGCCGAAGAGTAGTTCACCACTGTGTACATTGTGGCAATCGTTACATTGTACTTCGCGCTCCTTCGTGTACATCTTACTTTGGGTAAGTGAGGCATACACATAGTCTTCTTCCAGTATCTGTCCGTCTAAATGCCAGGTTGGAACATCCGGAAGGTTTGGTATCATGTGGTTATGAATGTTGTGTGTACTGTAATCGAAATCGCCTAAGGCACTGCGACGCGAATGGCAACGTGCACAATTATCAACATATTGCTCATTGGAGATACCGCTGGTTTTAATCGGCAAGCCGTAGTTCTCATATTCATCGCGTGCATATTCAGGCAAGGCAGCCCATTTAAGGTGGTTGGATGAAGGTCCGTGACAGGCTTCGCAACTAACATCAATTTCCGACCATGTGGTGTGATAGGTATCAGTGATATGATCGTAGTTTTTTTGCAGATTGGTTGAGTGACAGTCGGCACACATACTGTTCCAGTTCTGAGCCTGATTGGTCCAGTGCAGCCAATTATCGTGATGCACATCCTGATCGGCATAAACCGAATCGACCATGTGATACCACACGCTGTCCAGTGTATTCCAGGTTAGTGGAAGTGTTTGCAGACGACCTCCGTCAAATTCAACTAAATATTGTTGCAAAGGTGTAAATCCAAAAACATACTTTATTTCAAAATCTTGCATTGTTCCATCAGCACCGTCGGTATTAACCATAAATTTACCATCTTGCATAAAGGCACGATGCGTTAGTCCGTTACCTTCAATGGTTACATTATTAAAGTTGGCCAAAACGGTTGTATCATTCGCAACATCCATAGCAAGATCGTGATGCGATCCAACCCAATCGTTATATTCAGGTAAATGGCATTCAATACATGTTTCCCGGCCTACGAAGTGAGGTGTTTCGTCAATTTCGTTACCATCTGATATCGAATATGTTTGAATAAGCAGGTAGGCTGGGAAAAGCATTACTAATACTCCAACTAATGCTAATGAGATATTATTATATTTTTGGACGTTGATCATCTATGCATAAGTTATTTGTGACTGGTCGTACTTGTTTCGTCTTATTGGTTTTGATGTATCGACCCAAATCTTATTTTTCTCGATTGTGATTGGGAAGAGGTCAAGTGCTCTTGTTGCCGGAGGAGCCAATACTTCTCCATGTTTGTTAAAAGCCGATGCATGGCATGGACAAAGAAATTTATTTTCCTTAGTCTGAAAGTTAACAGTACATCCCAGATGGGTACATTTGGTCGAAATAGCTAAGAAACCACCATCTTTCAGACATGATAAATAAAAGTGAGCTGAGCTAAAAGGGTATACTTTCCCTTTCTCAAACAAATCAATATCACCGGCACTAAACATGTTTTCAGGTTCAATTGCTTCGCCCCCTTTTTTTAGCAGATTAAGAAACAGATAAACCAATTCCAGTGATACAACTGTAAGTATTGCTTTTTTTATAAAGCCTCGACGTGTTATCTTTTTTATGAAACTCATAATTCTTTAACTAAGCAAATAAATGCATGCCTTCGCCTCTCAATAAACTACCAACAATAGTCATAACGAGGTAAGCCGTAAATAATATTGTGACCAATGCAATTATTAATTCAATTTTACCGGCATTTAAATGCTTTTTAACCAGTAGTATAAAACCATATGAAGGCAAAATATATAAAAGCAATGGAAATAAACCGGTAGTTAGTAAAACAGGTGCGTTGGGCATCCACTGTTGGAATTCTAAGAAATATTCTGTACCCAGAATAAGGAATGATGTAAAGATCAGAGAGTAAACTACAGACCATATGGTAATCTTCTTGCCTGTTGCTGAGTTAAACCAAACACCGACATTTATTTCTGTTTTATAATAAGGTATATAGATTAAGAAAGCGGTGACCAATACGGGTACAATAAAGATTCCAAAGCCCGGATGCATGTGTAGCAAAAGTTCCTGAAATCCCATGAAGTACCAGGGTGCCTTACTTGGGTTAGGACTTTCCAGAGGGTTTGCTTTTCCTAGCAATGGGGCATCAACCACCATTGAGAATATAATAAGCAACAGGATTAATGAAAGGGCTACAACAATTTCCTTATATATTAATTCGGGATTGGTATTGACCATTTCTTTCTTTGGACTAGCAGGTACAGCAACACCTTTTGCTTTGCGGACCAGCCAGAAATGAATACTCATCAGAAATACCATCAGAAGAGGCAGTAATCCGGTATGAAAATGATAAAAGCGTAATAAGGTTTCTTCATTCACTTCAGAACCACCTCTGACCAAAGTCGCCATACCATCACCTATAACCGGGATGTAACTCAGCATATTCGTCATAATCGTTACCGCCCAGAAAGCTAATTGATCCCATGGGAGAAGGTACCCTGTAAAGTTCGACATAATAACCAAAAACATGATCAAAAGACCATACAGCCAGTTTTTTCTTCTTTCGTGATAGATCGATTGGCTGTAAAAGACCCTTACAACATGCAGAAACGAAACAACAACCAACAACATGCCACTCCAATAGTGCATATTGCGTAGCAATTGTCCGAATAGTACTTCATTTTGCAAGTATATAATTGAGTCATAGGCTCCCTTTTCTGAAGGAACATAAACAAAACGAAGTAATAAACCTGAGATAAATAGTAAAACAAACAATAATGCAGCAATTCCACCCAGACCAAATGTTCTTGTATATTTAATGGATTGAGCATTAACCTTTGGAGGATGTAGATGTAGCAGAAGTTTTGTGATTGCTTTGTTTGTTCCTTTATCGGTCATACTCTAGTGTTTTGACGCTAAAATACTAGCTTTTTAATAATCAGAGGTAGAATTGAATTAATTATTCCAAAAAATTGTTTGGCGAAGTGTTACCTGAAAAATGTGTGTTAATACCTGTTCAGTTGCTCTGTTAACATTATTGTGTTCAAAATAGTAATTGACGTCTGCACTTAACTTAGAACTAAACATATACCCCATTCCCAGGCAATACCGTCCTCTTACCCAAAACGTATCATCTGATTCCTCATAAATATTGAAATTGAATTCAGCAGAGGCTCTGTAAAATAAAGATTTAGGGGCTATGGGTTGACTATCGAAACGTCCCTGGTGCAAAATTCGATACCGTAACCTCATTTTAAAGTCAGGAGTATCGTTATGTACCGTTGTAAAGATGCGTTCTTCCAATCGGAATCGATGCTGAATAGCTGAGGATTTCAATCGGGGATAGCTTATTGTAAGAGTTTGGTGAGGGCGATACTCGTGTCGGGTTACATCCACTTCCTCAGTAATGTCGTCTTTCAATATATCATCATAATAGTGAACCCGATTATACATAAAACCCAGATCAACTCTGTAAAAATCGGATATTGTGCGTGTGATGTTTCCTCTAAAACCCCATCGTGTCCAGATATTACTTCCCAACCCAAGGTACGACCCGAAATCAAGGTTAAGCGTGTACTTTTCGTTAAACCTGTGACGTTGTACATAAATAGAACGCAACTCACCACTTCCATTAAACATGTTAAAGTCAATGTGTTGTTGAGCCTTGGTGCCGATTAGGGGAGGTAATAATAAAATAATTAATCCTATATATTTCTTCATTCTTCTTCTCGAATTCAACCCAACCCGCTTCGGATTGTTATAATCATTAGCTACAAAGATATTAATTATCAAATTTAATTAAGTGTATTAAAATATTAAGATTATGAGCTTAAATCATTATCCAATTATAGCCATCGGTGCCAGTATAGCCTCTATTAGTTTTATAAGAACTTTAAGAGCACATGAGGATCAGCGGCAGATCTTGCTGATTCATGGAGAAGACCGTCTTCCGTATAAACGAACTAAGATTAATAAAAATATGGTTCGTGGTTTTGACAAAGATGACTTTAAGATGGCTGATGAACAGTGGTATTTTGATAATAATGTTGAACTTATTTATGACCGGGCACTTGATCTTAATCCTGAGGAAAAGACAGTTCATACTAAAAAAGGAAATGTTTATTATTACGACAAATTATTGCTGGCAACGGGTGCATCTGCAGTAATTCCTAAAATTTCAGGAGTAGATTCTAAGGAAATACATGGAGTGCAAAATGCCAAAGATGTGGATGATGTATTGGATGCCAGTGTTGGTAAAGAACGTTTTCTAATCATTGGTGGGGGAGTGGAAGGTATTGAAACGGCTGATCAGTTAGTTAGAAAAGGTAAACAGGTGGTAATAGCCAGTAGAATGAAGTTACCACTGCAAAAGCTATTTCCTGAAACATTACTTAACGAACTTGTCAAGAAAATAAATGCGAAAGGTGTTCATCTGTTTAATGGAGTTTCAGTTTCAAACATCACAAAAAAAGATGAGCATTACGAGGTGACCTTAAAAGGACAAAAGTTGAGGTTTGACGTAATAATTGCATGTACCGGAGCTGTTCCTAACATTGATTTAGCCCGAAAGGCTGAATTAAAAGTAGAGAGGGGAATTTTGGTAAATGAATATTTACAAACTTCTGACAAAGATATACTGGCAGCTGGCGATGTGGCTCAACACAATCGAGGTGTGGTAACAGGTTTATGGCATGCTGCTGAACATCAGGGAGAATTAGCAGCCTTGTATATCTTAGGAAAGCCGCAAAAGCATGATTTGCCACCTTTCCGATTAAAGACCGATGTTTTTGGTTTATTTATGTTTTCTGGTGCTTACGAGGAGATGATTCCTGGAGCCTATGAAGCAAAAGAAGAACGTTATGGTGATGTTCATCGCATAATGTATTACTCAGATAATCAACTTAAATCAGTGGTGTTTATCAATGATAAGAACCGTGCTAAAACTTATCAACAAGCACTTTTTGAACAATGGGATAAAGCTAAAGTGGCTTCCGAACTACCTTTACCACCAAAAATCAGCTTTGCTTTTTGATTATTGTATGAATGCATTAAAAGTGCATAATTATACCTTAGGAATGCATATTACTCGCTAATAA